>NZ_JCBANH010000021.1:0-81049 GCF_059760925.1 Achromobacter sp. 1011791174 | reverse complement strand
CGCGCCGTGCCGGCGCTAAGATGGCGGCTGTACCAGCCAGGGTCCGGACCCGATGATCGACCTGCGCAACATCGAGACGTTTTTCTGGGTGGCCACGCTGGGCGGCTTTCGCGCCGCCGCGGAAAAGCTCAGCGCCACCCAGCCCGCGATTTCCCAACGCATCGCCTCGCTCGAATCGGACCTGGGCGTGCGCCTGTTCGACCGCGACGTGCGTGGCATCAAGCTCACCGCCAAGGGGCGTGAACTGCTGTCCCACGCCGAGCGCATGCTGCAGATGCGGCGCGACATGCAGGAGGCCGCGCGCGCCAAGAGCGTGATGAGCGGCATGCTCAGGCTGGGCGTGTCCGAAACCATCGTCCATACCTGGTTGCCCAGGCTCATGGAGCACCTGCACGACGCCTATCCCGGGCTGATGGTGGAGATCCAGGTCGACACGACCACGGTGCTCAAGGCGCAGCTGGCCTCGCGCCAGATCGACCTGGCCTTCCTGCTCGGACCGATGGAAGAGCCCAGGGTCGAGAATCTGTACCTGTGCAATTACCCGCTCAGCTGGGTGGCCAGCCCCAAGCTCAAGGTCGGCCGCCAGCCGATCTCGCTCAGGCGGCTGGCCGAATGGCCCGTCATCACCTATCCCTCCACCACCGATCCGCACCGCGCGGCGCGGCAGATGCTGTTGCAGGCCGGTGTGGAGTCGCCGCGCATGTACGGCAGCTCGGCGCTCAGCGTGATCGTGCGCATGGCGCTGGACGGCATCGGCACGGCGCTGATCGCGCCGGTGATCCTGCGCCGCGAGCTGGCGCAGGGCGAGTTGCGGATCCTGGACGTGAAGGACGGCGAGGTGCCGCCGCTGCACTACACCGCCTGCTGGATGCAGGGGCCGGACAGCCAGGTGCCGCGCACCGTGGCCGAGGCGGCGCAGCAGATTGCGCGCGAGGAAGCGCAGCGCCATCCGGCATAACCCTGATAAGGATTTCTGATCGGGGTCTATCGCAACATGTGATTAGACGGACGCGGCGAGTTCCGGTGCAATGCTCCCCATACCAAACAAGCTTCAAGGGGATCAACATGAATGCAATCACCGTGGCGCGCGACAGCGTCGCGCTGGCCCGCCAGGCGCGGCTCGACGCCCGCAGCGGCCGGTTCACCGGCCCCACCGCCAACCTGGCGCCCGGCCATGTGCAGGCCAACCTGGCGATCCTGCCGCGCGCGCTGGCGGCCGACTTCCTGCATTTCTGCCAGCGCAATCCCAAGCCTTGTCCCTTGCTGGCCATGTCCGAGCCGGGCGATCCCTCGCTGCCGGAACTCGGGCAGGACATCGACATCCGCAGCGACATCCCGCGCTATCGCGTCTGGAAGCATGGCGAGCTGGTGGCCGAGCCCACCGACGTGCACGACTGGTGGCGCGACGACCTGGTGTCCTTCCTGATCGGCTGCTCGTTCTCGTTCGAGGAAGCCATGCTGGACAACGGCCTGCCCGTGCGTCACATCCAGCAGGGCTGCAACGTGCCCATGTACCGGACCAACGTGCCGACGCAGCGCGCCGGCGTGTTCGGCGGTCCCCTGGTCGTGTCCATGCGCCCCCTGAAGGCGGCGGACGCGATACGCGCCATCCAGGTCACTTCGCGTTTTCCCTCGGTGCATGGCGCGCCGGTGCATCTGGGTGATCCGTCCCTGATCGGTATCGCAGATATAGCCAAGCCCGACTACGGCGACGCGGTCGAGATCCTGCCGGGCGAGATTCCCGTGTTCTGGGCCTGCGGCGTCACGCCGCAGTCGGTGGTGGCTGCGGTCAAGCCGGAATTCTGCATCACCCACGCGCCGGGCCACATGCTGGTCACGGATCTGGTCAACAGCCAGATGGCGATACTTTGATATCTGAGCATAAGCCCCGCTAGCCAGCGGCGGCCTTAAGCGCTATTTTTGTTCTGCCTTCATAACGATCCATCAAAGGACAAGGGGAAAAGGCGACAACGAACGAGTGCCGGCATCTTCCGCGATCGCGGAGGAGGGCGTCTTGCCGCCGGACGAAACGTAACCAGGCGGGGCGTCCAGCCCCGTGCATGTTCAGCCATCAGGCTTATTCCGGGAGTTCAGTAATGAAGATGAAGCTCATTGCGGGTGTGGTCGCAAGTCTGGCCCTGTTGTCCGCCGTGCCGGCCTCGGCGCAGCAGAAGACCGTGCGCATCGGCGCGATCTATCCGCTGTCCGGCGCGCTGGCGTCCACCGGCGCCGAGATCAAGGCCGCGGTCGAGCTGGCCGTGGAGATCGTCAATAATCCGCATCCCGAACTGGAAGGCATCCCGCTGGCTGCCGGCAGCGGCTTGCCGGCACTGGGCGGGGCCAAGATCGAAGTGGTGTTCGGCGACTCCCAGGGCAAGCCGGAAGTCGGGCTGGCCGACGCCCAGCGCCTGATCGATCAGGAAAAGGTGGTGGCCCTGACCGGCGCCTACCAATCCGCCGTGACCAAGACCGCCAGCCGCATCGCCGAGCAGCGCGGCATTCCCTACCTGAACGGCGAGTCCAGCAGCCCGGATCTGACCGAGCGCGGCTACAAGTGGTTCTTCCGCACCTCGCCCAACGATGACACCTTCATCGAGAACATGATGCAGTTCCTGGACGGCGTGAAGGCCGTCCCGACCACCAAGATCGCGGTGGTGTACGAGAACACGGACTTCGGCGTGAACACCTACAAGGCCGTCGAGAAGTTCGCCAAGCAGTACAAGCGCGAGGTCGTGGCCAATATCGCCTATAGCGCCGGCTCGGCATCCGTGACCGCCGAGGTGCAGAAGCTGTCGGCGGCCAAGCCCGACGTGGCGATCTTCGCCAGCTACACGTCCGACGCCATGCTGTTCGTGCGCACCATGCGTGAGAGCAAGTACGCGCCGCCGGTGCTGCTGGCCAACGACGCCGGCTTCATCGATTCACGCTTCGTGCAGGAAGTCGGGCCGCAGGTGCAGGGCGTGCTGTCGCGCGATGTCTGGGGCAACGACGTGGCCGCGGCCAAGGCGGGACTCAAGAAGATCAACGACATGTACAAGGCCAAGACGGGCAAGGACCTGAACGGCAACAATGCGCGTTCCATGCAGGGCGTGCTGGTGCTGGCCGACGCCATCAACCGGGCCGGTTCCACCGATCCCGAGGCGATCCGCAAGGCGCTGGCCGCGACCGACCTGGGCGAATCGCAGGTGGCCATGCCCTGGGATGGCGTGAAGTTCGACGCCAAGGGGCAGAACACCAAGGGCGCCGGCCTGATCCTGGAACTGAAGGGCGCCGGCTACCAGACCGTGTGGCCGGAGAAGTACCGCTCGGACAAGAGCCTGCCCACGCTGCCGTTCAGCTGGAAATAAGCCGCATCACTTGCAAGCAGCGGCGGGGCGTCGCGCCCCCCGCAGGAGTCCCTCATGTTCGAAGCTCTCTCGGCAGGCCTGTTCAACGGCCTGATCTATGCCGCGGTGGCGGTGGGGCTGGCGCTGATCTGGGGCATCACCGACGTCATCAATTTCGCCCACGGCGAGTTCCTGATGCTCGGCATGTATGCCGCCTATTGGCTGTTCACCCTCGGTCATATCGATCCCACGATGTCCGCGCCGCTGGTCGCCATCGCGCTGGCCTTCGTCGGCTTCATGACCTACGCGCTCATCATCCGGCGGCTGCAGAAGGGGCCGGCCATGGCCATCATCCTGGCCACCTTCGGCCTGGGCCTGGTGCTGCGCCAGCTGGCCTTCATCGCCTTCAGCCCTGACTATCGCAGCCTGCCCGACACGCTGGTGTCCGGCAGCGTGTCGCTGGCCGGCGTCTCGCTGGGCCGTCCGCAGGTCGTCACCGGTCTGGTGGCGCTGCTGCTGGTGGCGGTGCTGTTCGTCCTGGTCTATCGCACGCGCTGGGGCCACGCCCTGCAGGCGGTGGCGGAAGACCGCCAGGTGGCGGCGCTGGTGGGCATATCGCCCGACCGCGTCAATGCCCAGGTCTGGATGCTGGGCAGCGCCGCGGTCGGCGTGGCGGGCGCGCTGCTGACCACGTTCTTCTACGTGTTTCCCTCGGTGGGCACGGTGTTCGGCCTGCTGGCCTTCGTGGCCGTGTGCATGGGCGGGTTCGGCTCCCTGCCGGGCGCGTTCATCGCCGGCATCCTGATCGGGATCATCGAGGCCATGACGGGCTACTTCGTCGCGCCGGCGCTGAAGACGGTGAGCGTGTTCATCCTGTTCATCCTGGTTCTCTGGTATCGGCCCAAGGGCCTGTTCGGACGGTGGTGAGATGGCGATGAACAAACCTGCTGATATTTCCACCTCGCCGAAATGGCCCTTGGCGGTGGCCGCGCTGCTGGCGCTTGGCCTGGCCCTAGTGCCCGCCGTGGTCACCGATTCCTTCACGCTGCAGGTGCTGCTGCTGGCGATCATGTTCGGCGCGCTGGGCGCGTGCTGGAACCTGGTCGGCGGCTTCCTGGGGCGGATCTCCTTCGGCCATGCCGTGTTCGTGGGCGTGGGCGGCTATACCACCTTGCTGCTGCTGCATCACCTGAAGCTCACGCCGCTGCTGGGCATCCCGCTGGGCGGGCTGATCAGCGCGGGCCTGGCCTGGCTGGTGGGCGGGCCGACGCTGCGCCTGTCGGGCCACTACTTCGCCATGGCCACCATCGCGCTGCTCCAGATCGGTCTGCTGCTGATGATCAACTGGGACTGGGCGGGCGGCGCCGTAGGGCTGGAGGCCCCGATCGGCGACGCGGCCTGGATGCTGCTGTTCCGCAGCAAGGTGCCGTACTACTGGATCGCCGTGGGCCTGGCGTTCCTGACGTTCTGCGCCACGTACTTCCTGGTGCATTCGAAGACCGGCTTCTACTGGCGCGCCATCAACGGCGACGAGGCCGCCGCGCGCAGCCTGGGCGTGGCCGCCGACCGCTACAAGATGCTGGCCTTCGTGCTGTCGGCCGGCATGACGGGCGTCTGGGGCGGATTCTTCGCCATGTACGTGGGCTTCATCGATCCGGAGTCCATGTTCAGCCTGACCATGTCGGTGCAGGTGGTGCTGGTGACGATCCTGGGCGGCGTGGGCACGCTGCTGGGTCCGTGGCTGGGGGCGGCCGTGCTGCTGCCCCTGTCGGAAGGCACGCGGGTGCTGTGGGGCAGTTCGGGCTTGGGCCTGGACCTGCTGATTTTCGGGCTGGCCATTCTGCTGGTCACCATGTTCCTGCCCGGTGGCCTGATTACCTTGAGGAAGCGCCATGGCTCTGCTGGACGTTGAGAATCTGACCAAGCGCTTCGGCGGCCTGGTGGCCAACAAGGACATCTCGCTGTCGGTGCAGGCCGGCGAGATCGTCGCCATCATCGGGCCGAACGGCGCGGGCAAGAGCACCCTGTTCAACGGACTGGTCGGCCATCACGAGCCCACCTCGGGCAAGGTGGTGTTCGACGGCCAGTCCATGGTCGGCAAGCGCCCCGAGCAGGTGGCGGCGATGGGGCTGGTGCGGACCTATCAGATCCCGCGCAGCTTCGGCCAGATGACGGTGCTGGAGAACGCCATGGTGGGCGCCTTGCTGCGTCATCCCCGGCTGCCGGACGCGCGCCGCGAATCCATGAAGGTGCTGGAGCTGGTGGGGCTGGCGGACCGCGCCGGCGTCAGGGCCGCCGAGCTGAACGTGGCCGGCCAGAAGCGCGTGGAGCTGGCGCGGGCGCTGGCCACCGAACCGCGCATGCTGTTGCTGGACGAGGTCGCCGGCGGCCTGAATCCGGCCGAGGCCATCGCGCTGGCCGAGATCCTGCGCGGCATCCACGCGGCGGGGGTCACGCTGATCATCGTCGAACACGTGCTGGAAGTGGTGATGCGGCTGGCGCAGCGCGTGCTGGTGCTGAATTTCGGACAGATGATCGCCGAGGGCGCGCCGCAGGACATCGTGCGCGACCCGGCCGTCATCGAAGCCTACCTGGGGAGGAAGCACCGTGCATGAGGCGATGCTGAAGATCGAGAACCTGAGCGTGTCCTATGGCGGCGTGCAGGCGGTGCGGGAGATTTCCCTGGAAGTGCGTCCCGGCGAGATCGCCGCGCTGCTCGGCGCCAACGGCGCCGGCAAGTCCAGCACGCTGCTGGCCACCGTGGGCTCGGTCAAGCCCAAGGCCGGCCGCGTCATCTTCGAGGGACGGGACATCACGGGCACGCCGCCCGACCGGCTGGTGACGCAGGGGATCGCCATGATCCCCGAGGGCGCGCGCGTGTTCGCGCGCCAGCCGGTGGAGCAGAACCTGCGGCTGGGCGCCTACACGGTGCGCGACGAGCGGGTCTATCGCGAGCGGCTGGAGCAGGTCTATGGCCTGTTTCCGCGTCTGAAGGAACGGCGCGAGCAGCTGGCGGGCACCATGTCGGGCGGCGAGCGCCAGATGCTGGCCATCGGCCGCGCGCTGATGAGCGGCCCCAGGCTGCTGCTGATCGACGAGCCCAGCCTGGGCCTGTCGCCGCTGCTGGTCGAGCAGGTGTTCGACGCGCTGGCCGCGCTCAATCGCGACCATGGCCTGTCGGTGCTGCTGGTCGAGCAGAATATGACGCAGGCGCTGGAGGTGGCGGCGCGCGCCTATGTGATGCAGAGCGGGCGGGTGGCGCTGTCCGGTTCGGCGGCAGAGCTGGCGGCGTCGGACGAGGTGCGCAAGGCGTATCTGGGGATGTGAAGGCGAGGGCGGCGTGAGCCGCTTTCCGGTCCAGCCACCCGCTCATCGGGCGGGTGGCCGGATGGCGGCCGGGCAAAGAAAAACCCCACCGCGCGAGCGGTGGGGTTTTCGTCTTCATGCGGCCGGGGGCGGGCCTTGAATCGCGGTTGGCGATCAGAAAATGTGGCGGATGCCCAGGCCGGTGCCGATCTGGCTGGTGCGGCCGGAGATATCGCCGGTGGAAGCGTCGCGGACCTTGTTGTAGTCCACGGTGCCGTACACCTGGGTGCGCTTGGACAGCGCGTACTCGGCAACGGCCACCAGGGCGTAGCGTTTGCCCTTGTCGCCGTCGACCACGACGTTCTTGGCCTGGTCGTAATAGGCGGCGCCGGTAATGGTCCAGCGCGGGGTGGCCTGCCAGCTGGCGCCCAGGAAGTAGCCGTTGTCCTTGCGATCCAGGGTGCTGGCCGTGTCCACAGTGCGGCCCATGACGGCGTTGGTCCAGTTCGTCTGGTCCTTGCCGTTGAAATAGCCGGCGAAGACCTTGACGACTTCGAACTGATACGAAGCGCTCAGGTTCCAGACTTGCTGACGCTTGTCGGAGTTGCCGGCGTCAAAGGTCTTCTGGAACGCGCCGCCCAGGCCGAGCTGGCCGATCGTGTAGCGCAGGCTGATACCCATCTGCTGGCCGGCGGCGCGGTCCTTCCAGCTATCGCCGTTGGACCACTGGCCGATCACGGCCAGGTCGCCCAGCGTATTCGCGTAGCGGACGGCATTGTTCGCGCGCACGCGGCCCATGGCGGCGGGCAGCCACGAGTTCTCGTTGTAGTTACCCACGGTCAGCGGGTCGAAGTAGTCGGCCATCAGGTCCTGGATGACCGTGTTCTGCAGGCCCAGCGTGAGCGCGCCGATCTTGCCGCCGTCCAGGCCGACGTAGGCCAGGCGGTTGAAGGTCTTGCCCGAATCGGACGCCTTGCCGTTCTGCACGTTGAAGCCTTGCTCCAGGCGGAAGAAGGCGCGGTTGCCGTCGCCCAGGTCTTCCGAGCCGCGCAGGCCCCAGCGGCTGTTGGAAATGGCGCCGTTTTCCATCGAGAGGCGGCTGCCGTTGGCGCCGGTCGCGCCATCGCTGGTGTTGACATAGCGCATGCTGACGTCGGCGATGCCGTACAGGGTCACGCTGGTCTCGGCGGCCGCGGTGCCGGCGGCCAGGCCCAGGCCTGCGGCGGCGAGAGTGAGGGTAATGCGTTTCACGAAGACTTCTCCTTTGTCATTTCTGTTATTAGAGCGCCGGGCTTGTGGCTCGACATGTTGCGTCTGGCTGATCGTCAGGCGCTGGGCCCATGCACCGACGCTGGGATGAGCGCGGGTCCGGAGCAGGGGTCCAAGGGGCTTGAGCGCGCCATCGTTGTGCAACCTCTAGCGCCCTGGAATTCTAAAAAGGTTACGAACGGTATGGGCGGATTAATCTTTTCGCGTTTTCCCTGGGTTTACAGGATTTGAAAAAGTGACATTGCGCGGACAATCACGTAATTGTTCAAAAAAAACCCTGCAACTGGTGCAGGGTTTTTGAGCGGTCGGGGATCAAAGCGTCATGTGCTGGGGCAGCCACGTCGCTATGCCGGGCAGCACGTACAGCAGCAGCACCGCCAGGATCATCAGGAAGAACATCGGCAGCGAGGCGCGGGCGATATAGGGCAATTCGCGCCCGCTCATGCCTGACAGCACGAACAGGTTGAAACCCACCGGCGGCGTGATCTGTGCCATTTCCACCACGAAAACGATGAAGATGCCGAACCAGATCAGGTCGATGCCGGCCGCCTGCACCGTGGGCAGCAGCACGCCCATGGTCAGCACCACGATGGAGATGCCGTCCAGGAAGCAGCCCAGGATGATGAAGAACACCATCAGCGCCATGATCAGACCGAATTGCGACAGGCCCAGTCCGCCGATCCATTCGGCCAGTGCGCGCGGCAGGCCGATGTAGCCCATGGCCAGCGTGAGGAACTGCGCGCCCGCCAGGATCAGCGCGATCATGCAGTACAGCCGGGTGGCGCCCAGCAGCGATTGCATGAAGGTCGAGCGGTTCAGCGAGCCTTGCAGCGCCGACAGGATCAGCGCGCCCACCACGCCCACGGCCGCCGCCTCGGTGGCGGTGGCGATGCCGGTGTAGATCGAGCCCAGCACCGCGCCGATCAGCAGCATGACCGGAATCAGGTGGCGCGAACGCGACAGCTTCTCGCGGAACGTCAGGCCCGGATCGGCCGCCGGCACTTCGCCCGGATTGCGGATCGCCCACCAGGCGATGTAGCCCATGAACAACAGCGCGAGCAGGATGCCCGGCACGATGCCGGCGATGAACAGCTTGGCGATGGAGACATCCGCCGCCACGCCGTAGACGATCATGATGATCGACGGCGGGATCAGGAGGCCCAGCGTGCCGGCGCCCGACAGCGTGCCCAGGATCTTGGATTCCGGATAGCCGCGGCGCGTCAGTTCGGGGATGGTCATCTTGCCGACGGTGGCGCAGGTGGCCGCCGACGAGCCCGAGACCGCCGCGAAGATCGCGCAGCCGATCACGTTGGTGTGCAGCAGCCGCCCGGGCAGCCGGTTCAGCCAGGGCGCGAGGCCCTTGAACAGGTCTTCCGACAGGCGGGTGCGGAACAGGATCTCGCCCATCCACAGGAACAGGGGCAGGGCGGTGAGGGTCCAGCTGGACGCGGCGCCCCAGATCGTGACGGCCATGGCGTCGCCGGCCGGACGGCTGGAGAAGATCTCCATGCCGATCCAGGCGGTGCCGGCCAGGGTCAGGCCGACCCAGACGCCGCAGCCCAGCAGCGCGAAGATCGAGACTACCAGCAGGGTGATGACGAGAAGTTCATTCATGGGTTTGCTGCGAAGTAGCGGCGGCGATGCCGCGCGAGCGCCGGACCAGCTCATCGAGCAGGGCGACCAGGAACAGGACCGTGCCCACGGCCATGCTGATCTGGGGAATCCAGAGCGGCGTGGCGTCGTTGGACGTGGAGACGTCGTTGAATTGCCAGGAGTCGTAGGTCAGCTTGACGCTGAAGAAGGCGAACGCGGCGGCCAGCAGGCAGCCCACGGCCAGCGCGAAGATGTCCAGGCGGCGGCTGCCGGCGGGCGACAGCGAGTTCAACAGCAGCGTGACGCGGATGTGTTCGCCGTGCTTGAAGGTGCTGGCCAGCGCCAGGAAGCCGGCCGCGGCCATGAAGTAGCCGGCATAGGCGTCCGTGCCGGGGATGTTCAGGCTGAGCTGGCGCGCGATGATGGCGGCCAGCACCGAGACCAGCACGCCGACGGTGCACAGGCCGGCCAGCAGGCCGGCCGCGCCGTATAGAGAGTCCAGAAAGCGGCGCATGGCGATATCACTGCTTCCGGTAGGCGTCGATCATGGCCTGGCCGTCGGCGCCGGCCTTCTTGAGCCAGTCATCCAGCATGCGCTTGCCGATCACGGACAGGCCTTCCTTCAGCTCCACCGTGGGCTTGACGGTTTCCATGCCATTCTTGGCCAGCTCTTCCTGATACCACTTGTTCTTTTCCTGCGACAGCTTCCAGCCGCGTTCCTCGGCCTGCGCGCCGGCCTTCTTCAGCGCGTCCTGCGTGGCGGGATCGAGCGCGTCGAACGCCTTCTTGTTGACGATGACCGCGTTCTTCGGCAGCCAGGCCTGGGTGTCGTAGAACTTCTTGATGTACTCGTAGGTCTTGGTGTCGTAGCCGGTGGACGCCGAGGACATGTAGGAATCGATCACGCCGGTGGCCATGGCCTGGGCCAGTTCGGCCTGCTGCACCGTGACGGGCTGGGCGCCGACCAGTTCGGCGATCTTGGCCGTCACCGGGCTGTAGGCGCGCCACTTCAGGCCCTTCATGTCGGAGATCTGCTTGATGTCCTTGTTGGCGAAAATGCCCTGGGGCGGCCAGGCCACCGCGTACAGCAGCGTCATGCCTTGCGAGTTGAGCTTCTTTTCCAGGAACGGCTTCTGCGCCTGGTAGAGCTTGAACGAGGCGTCGTAGCCGGTGGCCAGGAAGGGCAGGCCGTCCAGCTCGTATAGCGGGTCTTCGTTGGCGAAGTTGGTCAAGAGGATCTCGCCGATCTGGGCCTGATTGCCTTGCACCGCGCGCTTGATCTCGGGGGCCTTGTACAGCGAGGCGTTGTTGTGCAGCGTGATCTTCAGCTTGCCGCCCGACAGGCTATCCACGTCCTTGACGAAGTTGGTCAGGTTCTCGACGTGGAAGTTGCTCGCCGGGTAGGCGCTGGGCAGGTCCCACTTGGTCTGGGCCTGTGCGCCCGCGCTGAATGCCAGGACGATGCTGCCGGCCAGCAGCGAGATTTTCTTGTGCATGGGGTGGTCCTTCTGTGCGGTGATATAGACGGGGCAAGGCCCCGGTTGGCATGGCGGAAAAGAGCTGGCGTGGATGACACGCCGCTGAAAAGCGCAGTCATTCTATGTTGCCGGCCGGTCACGGCGAGCAGGCAAATGTTGAATTTACGGGTTATTCCTAGGCGTTGCGGCGCGCGCCCGCGCATGAATCCAACACATGGTCCGCAATGCGCGGCCGACATCGCGTGTGCTTGCGGTTCTGGCGAACTGTCCGGCGCGCGAGGCATGCATGCGATTGGCATCGAAGCCTGCTTGCCAAGTGAATAAAATTCCAGCACCCGCTACGCCATACAGGGGCCTGGAGTGAACTTCGTTTTTCGCCGTGATGAATTGCTGGTCGTGGAAGAGACCGGCGTATTGCCCGACGCGCAGGTGTGCGCGGGTCTGGGCCTGCCGCCGCAGGCGCTGCAACCTGTCTGGCTGGATCCCGGCGCGCCGCAGCGCGCCGCGCACGTCGAGCCCGGTATCGAAGCGCCGCAAGGCTATGCCTTCCGCAAGCTGCGCGGCCTGTTCGGCGTGCTGGACGATCACGGCATGGCCCAGGCCGGTCGCGCCTATCAGATCGCCGAGTGGGCGCGCACGCACCGCTATTGCGGCGCCTGCGGCACGCCGGCCGAGCGCGTGGCGGGCGAGTTCTGCCTGCGCTGCCCGGCCTGTGGTCATAGCGCCTATCCGCGCATCTCGCCGGCCATGATGGTGCTGGTGCGCCATGGCGACCGCATCCTGCTGGCGCGGCATGCCGGGCGCATCTCGGCGATCTATACCGCGCTGGCCGGCTTCGTCGAGCCGGGCGAGAGCATCGAGCAGACCGTGCACCGCGAGGTCTACGAGGAAGTCGGCCTGAAGGTTGGCAACCTGCGCTACTTCGGCAGCCAGTCCTGGCCCTTCCCGAATTCGCTGATGATCGCCTACACGGCCGACTATGTGTCCGGCGAGATCCGCGTGCAGGAGGACGAGATCCTCGAGGCGCGCTGGTTCGGTCCCGGCGATCCCATGCCCGAGATCGCAGGGCGCGTGTCTATCGCGGGCGCGCTGATTCGCGCCCACATGCCGCTGGGCTGGGCCGGCTAGTCGCAAAACGGCATTTTTTCTAGGGGTATTCCCTTGAAAGGGGCATTTCCATTCGTGCCCTAGTTATTTTTTATTGATGAAATGTAGATAAATTATTAGTATTTTGAGGACATGAACTCCGCCAGCCAGCCATGACCTCAACCTTGATCGCCGCCTCCGCCCATCTGGCAGGGGGCAGTTCGCCCGATCTGTCCGAAGTCGAATTCGGCCTGATGATCGCCGGCCACGCGTTCGACCGATGGATCGTGCGCTGCATGGCGGCGGCCGGGCTGCCGGACCTGACGCGCACCGACGTGATGGTTTTTCACCACGTGTACCACCGGCAGCGGCCGAAGAAGCTGGCCGACATCTGCTTCACCCTCAATGTCGAGGACACGCACATCGTCAGCTACGCGCTGAAGAAGCTCGAGCGCCTGGGCATGGTGCAGGGCGAGCGCGCCAGCAAGGAAGTGTTCTACAGCGTCACCGAGGAAGGTTCGACGGTGCTCAAGCGCTACGCGGAAATCCGCGAGCAGTGCCTGACCTCCGGCCTGAACGGCCCGGGCGGCGGCGGACTGGAGTTCAGCCGCCAGCTCGCGCATACGCTGCGCGCGCTGTCCGGCCTGTACGACCAGGCCGCGCGTGCGGCGACTTCCCTCTGATCCCGATCACCCGAATACGGCGCGGAGCCCGCTCCGCCGCCCGCAGCATCCGCCGGCATCGCCGCCGCGGCAATTTTTGTTTTCAAGGACTACCTGATCATGAAGTGGCAATTCTGGATTGACCGTGGGGGCACGTTCACCGACATCGTGGCGCGTCGTCCCGACGGCAGCACCACGACCGCGAAGATGCTGTCGGAAAACCCCGAGCAGTACCGCGACGCCGCCGTGGCGGGCATCCGCAAGCTGTTGGGCATCGCGCCGGGCCAGCCCGTGCCGGCCGAGCAGGTCGAGTGCGTGAAGATGGGCACCACGGTGGCCACCAACGCGCTGCTGGAGCGCAAGGGCGAGCGCACGTTGCTGGTCACCACCAAGGGCTTTCGCGACGGGCTGCGCATCGCTTATCAGAACCGTCCGCGCCTGTTCGACCGCAACGTCGTGCTGCCGGAAATGCTCTATGAGTCCGTGGTCGAGGCCGACGAGCGCATGGACGCCGAGGGCAAGCTGGTGCGCGGGCTGGACGAGGAAGGCCTGCGCGCGGCCATGCGCGCCGCCCATGACAGCGGCATCCGCGCGGTCGCCATCGTGTTCATGCATGCCTGGAAGGCGCCCGAGCACGAGCAGCGCGCCGCCCGCATCGCCCGCGAGCTGGGTTTCACGCAGGTGTCGGCCTCGCACGAGGTCAGCCCGCTGATCAAGTACGTGTCGCGTGGCGACACCACCGTGGTGGACGCCTATCTGTCGCCCATCCTCAAGCGCTATGTCGACCAGGTGGCCGGCGAGCTGCCCGGCATCCGCCTGATGTTCATGCAGTCCAGCGGCGGCCTGACCGACGCGCACCGCTTCCGTGGCAAGGACGCCATCCTGTCCGGCCCGGCCGGCGGCATCGTCGGCATGGTGCGCACCAGCGAACAGGCCGGCTTCCCCAAGGTGATCGGCTTTGACATGGGCGGCACGTCCACCGACGTATCGCACTACGCCGGCGAATTCGAGCGCGAGTTCGAGACCCAGGTGGCCGGCGTGCGCATGCGCGCGCCCATGATGAGCATCCACACGGTCGCGGCCGGCGGCGGTTCCATCCTGCATTTCGATGGCGCGCGCCTGCGTGTCGGCCCTGATTCGGCCGGCGCCAATCCCGGCCCCGCCTGCTACCGCCGTGGCGGCCCGCTGGCGGTGACCGACTGCAACGTGCTGCTGGGCAAGATCCAGCCCGACTTCTTCCCCAAGGTGTTCGGCCCCGAGGCCAATGAGCCGCTGGACCGCGACGCCGTGGTGGCGCGCTTCACGGCCATGGCCGACGAGGTGCGGACGGCCACCGGGCGCGAGATGACGCCCGAGCAGCTGGCCGAAGGCTTCCTGGAAATCGCCGTGGGCAACATGGCCGAGGCCATCAAGCGCATTTCGGTGCAGCGCGGCCACGACGTGACCGAGTACGCGCTGACCACCTTTGGCGGCGCCGGCGGGCAGCACGCCTGCCTGGTGGCCGACGCCCTGGGCATGACCACGGTGTTCGCGCACCCGCTGGGTGGCGTGCTGTCGGCCTATGGCATGGGCCTGGCCGACCAGACCGACATGCGCCAGAAAACCGTCGAGCAGGTGCTGGACGCCGCGCTGATGCAGACGCTGGCCGGTGAGCTGGACGAGCTGGCCGGACAGGCCGTGGGCGAACTGCGGCGCCAGCACGTGGCCGAGGCCGACATTTCCGTGCAGCGTCGCCTGCACCTGAAGTACCAGGGCACCGACACCTCGCTCGAAGTGCCGTTCGGCACGCTGGAGCAGGCGCGCCAGGACTTCGAGGCGGCCTACCGCCTGCGCTACTCCTTCCTGATGCCCGACCGGGCGCTGGTGGTCGAGACCATTTCGGTCGAAGCCACCGGCGGCGGCGAGCGCGTGGACGGCGCCTCGGTGGCGCAGACCCGCGACGCCGCGCTGGCGCCCAGCCGCCAGGTCCGCATGTACAGCGGCGGCGCCTGGCGCGACGTGCCGCTCTATGTGCGCGAGGCGCTGGCGGGCGGCGACAAGGTCGCCGGCCCGGCCATCATCTCCGAGCCCAACCAGACCACGGTCGTCGAAGCCGGCTGGCAGGCCGAGCTGACCGGGCAGGACAACATCGTGCTGCGCCGCGTCGAGGCGCGTCCCGAGCGCCGCGCCATCGGCACCCAGGCCGATCCGGTCATGCTGGAGGTCTTCAACAACCTCTTCATGTCCATCGCCGAGCAGATGGGCTACCGCCTGCAGAACACCGCGTACTCGGTGAACATCAAGGAACGCCTGGACTTCTCCTGCGCGATCTTCGACGCCCAGGCCCGCCTGATCGCCAACGCGCCCCACATGCCCGTGCACCTGGGCTCCATGGGCGAGTCGGTGCGCACCGTGATGAACGCCAACCGTGGCCGCATGATGCCGGGCGACGCGTATGTGGTGAACGATCCCTACCACGGCGGCACGCACCTGCCCGACGTGACGGTCATCACCCCGGTGTTCGACCGGGGCGGCAAGGAAATCCTGTTCTACGTCGGCTCTCGCGGCCACCACGCCGACATCGGCGGGACCACGCCGGGCTCGATGCCGCCGGATTCGCGCACGGTCGAGGACGAAGGCGTGCTCTTCACCAATTTCCAATTGGTCAAGAACGGCGAGCTGCGCGAGCAGGCCGCCCGCGACATCCTCGGCTCGGGGCGCTGGCCGGCGCGCAATCCGGACCAGAACATCGCCGACATGCGCGCGCAGATCGCCGCCAACGAAAAGGGCGTGCAGGAACTGCTGCGCATGTGCGATCACTTCGGCCTGGACGTGGTGCGTGCCTACATGGGGCACGTGCAGGACAACGCCGAGGAAGCGGTGCGCCGCGTGATCTCGGTGCTGAAGAATGGCCGCTACGAGTACCCGCTGGACAACGGCGCGGTGATCAAGGTGGAAGTGCGGGTGGACAATGCGGCGCGCAGCGCCGTGGTGGACTTCACCGGCACCTCGCCGCAGCTGGACAACAACTTCAACGCGCCGGGCGCCATCGCCGTGGCCGCGGTGCTGTATGTGTTCCGCACCCTGGTCAACGACGACATTCCGCTGAACGACGGCTGCCTGGTGCCGCTGTCCATCGTGCTGCCGGAAGGCTCGATGCTGCGCCCCAACTCGCCGGCTTCGGTGGTGGCGGGCAACGTGGAAACGTCCATGTGCATCGTCAACGCGCTGTATGGCGCGCTGGGCGTGCTGGCCTCCAGCCAGGGCACGATGAACAACTTCACGTTCGGCAACGCGCGTCACCAGTACTACGAGACCATCTCGGGTGGTACCGGGGCCGGTCCGGTCCGCATCGACGCGGCCGGACCGCGCGACGAGGGTTTCGCCGGCACCTCGGTGGTGCAGGCGCATATGACCAACTCGCGCCTGACCGATCCGGAAGTGCTGGAGTTCCGTTTCCCGGTGCGGCTGGAATCGTATGAGATCCGTCATGGCTCCGGGGGCGGCGGTCGCTATCCGGGCGGCGACGGCGGCGTTCGCCGCATGCGCTTCCTGGAGGACATGACGGCCGCGATCCTGTCGAACAACCGCCTGCACGCGCCGTTTGGCCTGTCGGGCGGCCAGCCCGGCGCCATGGGCCGCAACTATGTCGAGCGGGCCGACGGCACGGTGCAGCCGCTGGGTCCGCAGGACAGCGCCCAGCTGCGTCCGGGCGATGTGTTCGTGGTGGAAACGCCGGGAGGCGGCGGCTACGGCGCGCTGTAGGCGCTGGGCGGCAGCCTCGGGCGCCGCTCGCGGGAAGCGTCAGGCTTCCCGCGAGCGGCGCTTTTTCATTCCGGATCGTTCATCACGTCCAGCGCGATCTCCGCGCGCGGCTTGCGGTCGTACACGCGCAGCGTGACTTCGCCGTCGCCGATCTCGAACACGGCGGTGGCCAGCGTGTTCTCGCCATCGGGGTCATGCCGGTCCGTGCGCAGGATCGGCAATGCGCCCTCGGTATCGTGCAGCGCGGCCAGCAGCTCGGCGCCGCCGGTCGCGGGCGACCAGCTGTCGACGATGCCTTCGATGCGGTGCTGGCGCGCGCGCGACGAATCGGTGACTACTTGAGGCAGGCCGGCGGTGTCGGCGTGGATCATGTGGTTGGCGTGGCCGTAGCGGGCGCCGATTTCCTGTATAGAGACATCGCCGGGCAGCACTTCGACGCTGAACAGCCTGGCGTCCTGCGCCGAGCCCAGCGTGTGATGAAAGCCCCCGGCGCAGGGCGTGGCGCGCAGCAGCTGCACGGCCTCGTCCAGCGTGGCACAGTCCAGCGCCGCGCGCGCCAGGAACATGCGCGGCACGCCTTCGTGCCGTTGGCGCGCGCGCAGGTTGTTGATGGTCTGGACCAGTCCGGCGCGATTGGCGCCGAAGGTATGGCCGGGCAAGGAGCCGGGGTAGTAGAAGCCGAGATAGCCGGGCGCGTCATCCAGCGCCACATCCACCAGGTGGCAGCGGCCATACAGATAGGGGTCGCCATCTTCGTTGTGGCCGATCCAGCGCGTGCCATCCGCCGACTTCAGGGCCGCCGAAGTGCAGCCGTCGGTGGTCTTGTGCAGCAGGTCGCCGCGACAGTTCCACAGGAGCGCGTCGGCCAGCGGCATGTCCAGGCCCTCGGCCAGCCCTTCGAATTCTTCCCATACCGCTGGCAGCGCCGCCCTGGCCTGCGCCGCCAGCGCGTCCAGGTAGGGATGCCCTCGCCATGGGCGCAGCGTTTCCCAGGTCTCGCTCTGGTCCAGGTAGGCGGACATCAGCGGGCGGGCCAGCTTGCCCAGCGCCTGTCCGACCTGCCGGCGCGTGCCGGCGATGCGTACATGCTTGTATGGCATGGGGGATTCTCCGGGGTGTCATGCGGATTGTAATTTTTCTAAGCTCTGGCGGGTGGGGACGGATGCGTTAAGATCGCCAATGCGTTGTGCCGGCGATCCCGGCGCTACCCCAGGAATCATGCCCCGACGACAAACCCGGGGGGCCTCGAGCGTCCCCCAAGAGGAGAGTTACATGATCAAACGCAAGTTCGCCGCCGCGCTGGTCGGCTTGTCCGTCGCCATGTTCGGCGCCGCCTCGTCAGCCCAGGCCAAGGAGCTGGTCGTGGCCACCGATACGGCTTTCGTGCCGTTCGAGTTCAAGCAGGGCAATACCTACACCGGCTTCGACGTGGATCTGTGGGCGGCCATCGCCAAGGAACTGAAGCTTCAGTACAAGCTCCAGCCCATGGACTTCAACGGCATCATTCCGGGCCTGCAGACCAAGAACATCGACGTGGCGCTGGCCGGCATCACCATTCGCGACGACCGCAAGAAGGTCATCGACTTCTCCGATCCTTACTACGAAAGCGGCCTGGCCATCCTGGTCGGCGACAAGAACACCGACATCAAGGACGCCAAGTCCCTGTCCGGCAAGACCGTCGCCGTCAAGACCGGCACCGCCACGGTGGACTTCCTGAAGGCCCAGGTGCCTGACGCCAAGCTGAAGCTGTTCCCCAACATCGATAACGCCTATCTCGAGCTGGCCACAGGCCGCGTCGACGCCGCCGTGCACGACACGCCCAACGTGCAGTACTACGCCAACACCGCCGGCAAGGGCCGCGTGAAGGTGGTGGGCTCGGTCAAGAGCGGCGACTTCTATGGCATCGCCTTCCCCAAGGGCAGCGATCTGGTCCCGCAGGTGAACAAGGCGCTGGCCACGCTCAAGGCCAACGGCGAGTACGACGCCATCTACACCAAGTGGTTCGGCAAGAAGCCCTGAGCTTTGCCGCGTTTGGTTTTTCGGTAGTTCGGGGTTGCCCGGCAGCGGTTCGATCCGGTCGTTTCCTGTGGGACGGCCGGATCCGGCAAAGGGCGGCCCCGGGCCGGCCGGCGCCGGCCGGCATCCCCGCCTAGCAGCGGCGCGCATGGGCGCCTGAGGGGAAAATCGTGGAATTCGACTGGTTAGTCATCCGGGACGCGCTGCCCAATTTGCTGGAAGGGACCTTGATGACCGTCAAGATCACCTTCTGGGGCTTGTTCGGCGGGTTCCTGCTCGGCGCGCTGTCCGGCGTGGTCCGGGCCTACGGGCATCCCATCCTGTCCGGCATCGCCCAGGTGTACGTCGCGGTCATCCGCGGCACGCCCATCGTGGTGCAGGTGATGTTCATCTATTTCGCCTTGCCCATCATGGCTGGAATCCGGGTGGACGCGGAATGGGCGGCCATCGTCACGCTGATGATCAATTCGGGCGCCTACATCTCCGAGATCGTGCGCGGGTCGCTGCTGTCCGTGCACAAGGGACTGAAGGAAGCCGGGCAGGCCATGGGGCTGCCGTTCCACAAGATCCTGCTGCACATCATCGGGCCGGTGGCGTTCCGCCGCATGATCCCGCCGCTGGGCAACCAGTGCATCATCAGCCTGAAGGACTCCTCGCTCTTCATCGTGATCGGCGTGGCGGAACTGACGCGGCAGGGCCAGGAAATCATGGCCGCCAACTTCCGTGCGGTCGAGATCTGGTCCGCGGTGGCCATCGTCTACCTGATCCTGACCGGTGCGATGGCGCTGGGCCTGCGCCTGCTGGAAAAGAGGATGCGCATACTATGAGCATGGTTGAATTCCACAACGTCACCAAGCGCTTCGGCGAGTCCTTGGTGCTGAACGACATTTCGCTGAACATCGACGCGGGCGAAGTCGTGGTGGTGGTCGGGCCGTCGGGCTCGGGCAAGTCCACCTTCCTGCGTTGCATCAACGTGCTGGAGACCATCAACGGCGGCGATCTGCTGGTCGACGGCCTGAGCGTGAAGGGTGACGCGGCCCAGGTGCGCGAGATCCGGCGCGAGGCCGGCATGGTGTTCCAGCAGTTCAACCTGTTCCCGCAGATGACGGCGCTGGAGAACGTCATGTTCGGGCCCGTCCACACGCGCGGCATGGGCCGGGACGAATCGCGCAAGCTGGCTCAGGAACTGCTGGGCAAGGTCGGCCTGGCCGAGCGCATGAACCACTATCCGTCTGAGTTGTCGGGTGGCCAGCAGCAGCGGGTAGCCATCGCCCGCGCATTGGCGATCAAGCCCAAGCTGATGCTGTTCGACGAGCCGACCTCGGCGCTGGATCCGGAGCTGCGGCACGAAGTGCTGAAGGTCATGAAGGACCTGGCCGAGGAGGGCATGACCATGGTGGTCGTGACTCACGAGATGGAGTTCGCCCGCAAGGTCGGCAGCCGGCTGATCTTCATCGACGGCGGCAAGGTGGCCCATGACGGTCCGCCCACGGAGCTGCTGGGCAATCCGCCCAGCCAGCGCCTGCGGGATTTCCTGCAGCACGTGGCCTGAGCATTGCTGCCGGACGCCGGCCCGCGCCGGCGGCGGCAGACCTGAAAGAGCGGACATCGTCCGCTCTTTTTCATTCAGGCTCGCAAGAAGGGTGGTTCCGGCCATCCTCTCGGGCTGTTCGCCCTGGCTGTTCTTGCAGGCTCGCGATCCGGCGCGGCGGACCGCTAGCCCGTTCGTTTATTTTTGAATCGTATGTTTCATGGTATCCACCTATAGATCAAACGTTTCATAAATCCTACGATGCGTTCCTGACCACGACGCGGCTATCGGATGCACGCGCATGGCTGTCTATGGGGAAAGGAGCGTGACATGAGCATCGCCAGCAACGCGGGGCAAGCAGGGAGCATGGGCATGGGCGCGGCCGCGCCGGCCAGCGCGGAACGGGCGGCGTCCGCCTACGCCAAGGTGACGCGGCGCATCGTGCCGTTCATCGTTCTCTGCTACTTCTTCAGCTACCTGGATCGCGTCAACGTCGGCTTCGCCAAGCTACAGATGCAGCAGGCGCTGGGCTTGAGCGACGTGGTCTACGGCATCGGCGCAGGGATCTTCTTCTGGGGCTACATGTTGTGCCAGGTGCCCAGCAGCCTGTTGATCTACAAGCTGGGCATGCGGCGCTGCATGGCGGCCATCATGATCCTGTGGGGCCTGGTGTCGGCGGGCACCATGCTGGTGACGACCCCCACCGAGTTCTATGTGGCGCGTTTCCTGCTCGGCGTCACCGAGGCGGGGTTCTTCCCGGCCGCCGTCATGTACCTGAACAAATGGTATCCGGCGGATCGCCAGGCGCGCATCATGTCCATCCTGTTCCTGGCCATGCCGCTGGGCATGGTGCTGGGCGGGCCGATTTCGGGCGCGCTGATGACGGGCACGCATGACCTGCATGGCCTGCAAGGCTGGCAATGGATGTTCCTGCTGGAAGCCTTGCCCGCGATCCTGCTGGGGCTGCTGGTGCTGCGCATGCTGCCGGAATCGCCGCAGTCCGCCGCGTGGCTGACGCCGGAGGAAGCGGCCGCCGTCAGCGGCGCGCTGTCGGCCGAGAACGCGCGCAAGAGCAGCCGTCTCGTGGACGCGCTGAAGAATCCGATCCTGTGGATGCTGATGGCCATCTGCCTGTTGTTCAATATCGGCAACTACGGGCTGGTGTTCTGGCTGCCCACCATCATCCAGTCGACCGGCATGCAGTCGCCGCTGGAGATCGCCTTCCTGACGGCGATTCCCTACGGCGTGGCCTGCGTCGTGATGAACCGGAACGCCGCGCACGCCGAGCGCAGCGGCGAGCGCCGGCTGCACACGGCGATACCGATATTGGTGGCGGCCGCGGGCATGTGGGCCAGCACGCTGTTCCCGCACAATACGGTGGCGGCGATGGTGTTCCTGACCGTCGGCGTGTCCGGCCTGATGGCCACGCTGGCCATGTTCTGGGGGCTGCCGGGCCGCATCCTGGCCGGCACCGCCGCGGCCGGCGGCATCGCCCTGATCAATAGCGCCGCCAGCCTGGCCGGGCTGATCGGGCCGGTGCTGATGGGCGGCGTCAAGCAATGGACCGGCAGCATCTCGATCGCGGTGCTGGTGCTGGCCGCGCTCATGCTGGCGGCGGCCCTGCTGATTCTTGCGATCCCGAAGCGCCTGATGGCGGCGGGGGCGGTGCGATGACGCCGGTCCTGACGGATTCGCAGCCGTCGTCGGACCCGCAGGCCAGGGTGGAAATCGTGCTGCGCGGCCTGGAGGGCGCGGTGTCCGCCGAGGATGCCGGGGCGGCGGCCGATCTGGTGCGCAACATGGGGCGCATGGTCCTGGCGCTGGAACAGGCCCTGGCGGAATCGGCGCGCGTCGACGCCAGGGAGGGCGACAAGCATGGCGTCTGAACGTAGCGCGGCGGCGATCCGCGATGCGTTCTTGAGCGGCAGGCGCAGCGCCGTACAGATCGCGGAGGATTGCCTGGCGCGGGCAATGGCGGCGCAGCGCTTCAATGTGTTCTCACGCGTGCTGGAGACCGAGGCGCTGGCGGCGGCGCGCGCGCTGGACCGCCGGCTGGCCGCTGGCCTGGCCATGCCGGCGCTGGCCGGGGTGCCGTTCGTGGCCAAGAACCTGTTCGACCTGCGCGGCCATCCCACGCTGGCCGGCGCGGCGCCACGGCAGGCGGACGCGCCCGCCGCGCGGGACGCGGCCGTGCTGCGGGCCTTGCTGGACGCCGGCGCGGTGCCCATCGGCCTGACGCATATGGACGAGTATGCCTGCGGCGCGACGGGAGAGAATGTGATCGGCGGCGCGGTGCGCAATCCCTGGGATCCTTCGAGGATAACGGGCGGCTCATCGGCGGGTACGGCCGCCGCGATCGCGGCCGGCGTGGTTCCGCTGGGCCTGGGCTCCGACACCAATGGCTCGATTCGCGCGCCGGCTGCGTTCTGCGGCATCTGGGGCTTGCGTCCGGGCGCTGGCCGCCTGTCCACGCAAGGTTGTTTTCCTTATGCGGAAAGCCTGGATGCGGCGGGGCCGATGGCGGCGGATGCCGGCGGCCTCGCCCTGGCTTGGCAGGTATTGCGCGGCGGGGCGACGGATGCGCTGGTCAGTGGTCATGGCCGACTGCGGATTGGAGTGCTACGGGCCGGCTTCGCGGAGCATGCCGAGCCGCAAGCCTGGAACGCGGTGCTGCGCGTGGCGGCAGCGTTCACGTCCGCGCGCATGATAGACCTGCCGGATGTGGACCGCGCGCGCGACGCGGCCAGCATCATTTCCGCCTACGAGGTCGCGCGCAATCATCTGCGGCATGGATTTGCCGGGCGTCATGCCGGCTACAGCGCGATGGTCAGGCAGCGGATGTTGGCCGGCCTTGCCTTGCCGGACGATTGGTACCGTACCGCGCAGGCCTGGCGGTGGGTCTGGCGCGCGCGTATGCAGACCCTGTTCCAGGACGTGGACCTGCTGCTGACTTGCGCCACGCCGTATGCCGCGCCGCCGGTCGGCGCCGAACGTCTGGTCGGCGAGCAGGGGCGCATCTATGCGCCGCGCGCGGACGCCGGGCATATGACGCGGCCGGTGTCGCTGGCGGGCCTGCCCGTCGTCGCGGCGCCGGTGGCCGTGCCGGGCGCGGACATGCCCCTGGGCGTGCAGCTGATCGGTCCGCCTGGGGGCGAGGCTCCATGCCTGGCTGCGGCCATGCGCCTGGAAGAGGAGGGCGTGTGCGGTTTTCCCGCTCAGCCTCGGCCGGCGGACGGCAGGTAGGCGCCGCTGCGGTGCAGCTGTTCTTCCGCCTGTTTCAGGGTCTTGATCGCCCCCTTGCCCTCCTGCGCCAGCAGTTGCTGCACCAGCGCTTCCACCAGGGCCATGCCGGCGCTGATCGACGGGAAGAAAGATGGGCTGTCCACCGAGAACACCAGCGTGCAGTCGGCCTTCAGCGCGATCGGCGCGGCCACGCTGTCGCTCAGCGCGATGACCTTGCTGCCGGCGCGGCGCGCGGCCTCGGCGACGCGGACGATTTCCTGGGAGTAGGGCGCGAAACTGGTCATGAGCACCGCATCGTCCGGCTTCAGGGCCCGCAGGTCCATTTCCAGCGTGCCGGCGTCGCCGCGTACCAGGTGCACGGAATCGCGGAACAGACGGTACAGATAGTGAAAGCCGAAGGCGATCGGGTAGCTGGAGCGGAAGCCGGCCACGTGAACGGTGCTGGCGCCGGCCAGGATGGCGGCCGCCTGCGCCAGCGCCTTGGCGTTGGCGGCGCCGGTCTGCTCCAGGTTGCGGTGCTGCGCCTGCAACATGGTTTCCAGCATCCGGTCGGACCCGCTTTCACGCACCAGCCTTTGTGCGCGTTGCGCATAGGGCTGCGGACCGCCACGGAGGGCCTCGACGAAGACCAGCCGCAGGCTTTGCCAGCCGTCATAGCCCAGATGCTGCGCCAGGCGCACCAGCGTGGCCGGCTGCACGCCGGCGTCCGCCGCGATCTTGCGCATCGACAGCAGCGGCACTTCGCTGGGGTGGTCGAGCAGATGGCGCGCGCCGCTTTGCAGCTGGGCGCTGAGCTCGCCGAACTGCTCGCGCAGCGCGGCGAGCAGGGCGTCCAGGGAGTGGGGCGGCGTGGCGGGCGATGGCGGCATGGTCTGGGTGGCGGGATTGAGCGTGAAACGATTGTTGCATAGGCCCGGCCTCCCGTGTTGTGGCGGGGCGAGATGTTCTAGGATCGCGCTGTAGCGGCGCGCAAGCGTGAAGGGTCGCCGCGAGCGCGGCGACGCAATGAAGGGAGGTAAGCATGGAAAACAAGAGGGCAGGCCAGCGAGCGGAGGCAGAGCTGTTGTTCCGGCGCGCCACGGTGGTCGACGGAACCGGCGCATCGCGACGCCGCGCGGACGTGGCGGTCGCCAGCGGCAGGATCGTGGCGGTGGGCGAGCTGGCAGGCTGGCGCGCTGATCGCATCATCGAGGCGGACGGATGCGTGCTCGCGCCGGGCTTCATCGATACCCATACCCATGACGACGGCTACCTGCTGGTGCATCCGCACATGAAGCCCAAGGTGTCGCAGGGAATCACGACCGTGGTGACCGGCAATTGCGGCATCAGCGTCGCACCGCTGGTCCACGCCGATCCGCCGCAGCCGCTGGACCTGATGGGGCCACCGGCGCTGTTTCGCTTCGAGACCTTCGGCGCATGGCTGGACGCGCTGCGGGACCAGCCCGCCAACGTCAACGTGGCGCCGCTGGTGGGGCATTCCACGCTGCGGGTTCGCGCCATGCGGGACGTGTCGGGGGCGGCTACGCCGCAGGAAATCGAGGCCATGCGCGCCGAAGTGGAACTGGCGCTGCGCGCGGGCGCGTTCGGCGTGTCCACCGGCACCTTCTATCCGCCCGCGGCGGCGGCCTCCGAGGCGGAGATCATCGCGGTCTGCGAGCCGCTGAAGCGGCTGGGCGGTATCTACTCCACCCATCTGCGTGATGAGACGGACGATATCGTCGCGTCCATCGAGGAAGCCCTGCGGGTCGGACGCGCGCTGGATTGCATGGTGGTGTTCTCGCACCACAAGGTCGCCGGCAAGCGCAATTTCGGGCGGTCCGAGCAGACGCTGGCAATACTGGCCGAGGCCGCGCGCTCGCAGCCGCTATGCCTGGACTGTCACCCCTATCCGGCCACGTCCACCATGCTGCGGCTGGACCGCGTCGGCCAGTCGTCGCGCACCATGATCACCTGGTCCAAGGGCTATCCGGAAGCCGGCGGGCGCGACTTTCACGAATTGATGGCCACGCTGGGCCTGGACGAGGTAGGCCTGCTGGAAAAATTGAAGCCGGCCGCCGCGATCTATTTCGTGATGGACCCGGGCGACGTGGAACGCATCGCCCGCTACCCGCTGACCCTGTTCGGCTCCGACGGCCTGCCGTTCGATCCGCGCCCGCATCCGCGCCAGTGGGGCACCTTCCCGCACATCCTGGCAAAGATGGTGCGCGAGTCCGGCCTGATGACGCTGGAACAGGCCATCCACAAGATGACCGGCCAGGCCGCGCAACAATACGGCCTGCAGGACCGCGGTCGCATAGAAACCGGCTGCCACGCCGACCTGGTCCTGTTCGACCCGGACCGCATCCAGGACCGCGCCACTTTCGAAGATCCGATACAGGTCAGCGAGGGCATCGAAGGCGTATGGCTCAACGGCAGCCAGACCTGGGACGGCCACCAGACGCTACCCGCCCGTACAGGCCAGGTACTGCGCCGCGCGACCAGCCCCGCCTGCACGGCGGGGCTGCCAGGCGGGGGGGCAACTACAGGAATCTGTGGGCAATAGAAAACAGACCGCCACAAGAACAGGTGCCCCCAAATCGGGATGTCACGGATCCGGCTCCGCCGGTCCGTAGACATGCCCCCTAGAGGGGGAAGCGCGCAGCGCTTCGGGGGTGGGTCACCCCTTGACTCGGACGATCTTCTGCACCTGCGGCACGTGGCGGATGGCGCGGATCACCTGGGCCAGGTGCTTGCGGCTGTCGACCTGGATGGTCAGGTGCAGCGACACCGTGGCAACCGCGTCGTCGTGCATCGTGACGTGGACGATGTTGGCGTCGGCGGCCGTGACCTCGGCGGCCAGCCGGCCCAGCACGCCGCGCTCGTTGCGCGTGACGATGTCCAGGCGGGTGGCGAGGTGCTTGGCCGTGTGCGTGTCCCAGCCCACATTGATCCAGCGTTCCGGTTCGCGCAGGCGCTGGCGCATGGCCACCGGGCAGTCGGCGGTGTGCACGACCAGACCGTGGCCCATGCGCATGCCGGCGATGATGGGGTCGCCGGGCAGGGGGCCGCAGCAGGGCGCGAGCTGCACCGCCTGGCCTTCGTTGCCCTGGATCAGGATGGGCGCGCTGCGGGCCGAGGTCAGCTCGTCCACCGCGGCGGCGGTGGTGGCGACCAGCTGGTGCTCGGGCGCGAAGCGGCGCGCGACCACGGCGGCCAGGCGCTTGCCCAGGCCGATGTCGGCCAGGATTTCCTCGCGCGAGCTGGCGCCGGTGCTGCGCGCCAGCTTCTGCCAGGCGGGATCGTCGGTGGCGGGCAGCGGCATGTGCAGTTCCTGCATGGCCTGGCCCAGCAGGCGTTCGCCGAAGGCGACCGATTCCTCGTATTTGACGGTGCGCAGGTAGTGGCGGATCTCGGAGCGCGCGCGTCCGGTGCGCACGTAGTTCAGCCACTGCGCGTTGGGGCGCGAGGCCGGCGAGGTGACGATTTCCACCGTGTCGCCGCTGCTCATTTCGGTGCGCAGCGGCACGAACTCGCCGTTGACCTTGGCGGCCACGGCCTGGTTGCCGATGTCGGTGTGAATCGCGTAGGCGAAGTCCACCGGCGTGGCGCCGCGCGGCAGCGAGATGATCTTGCCGCGCGGGGTGAACACATAGACCGCGTCGGGGAACAGGTCGACCTTGACGTGCTCCAGGAACTCGCCGGAATCGCCGGTCTGGCTTTGGATATCCAGCAGCGATTGCAGCCACTGGTGAGTGCGCTTCTGCAGGTCGTTGAGGGTCAGGTCGGCGCCCTTGTACAGCCAGTGCGAGGCCACGCCTTCCTCGGCCACATGGTGCATGTCGCGGGTGCGGAACTGGAATTCCACCGGCGTGCCGTAGGGGCCGACCAGCGTGGTGTGCAGCGACTGGTAGCCGTTCACCTTGGGAATGGCGATGTAGTCCTTGAACTTGCCGGGCACCGGGCGATACAGCTGGTGCAGCGTGCCCAGCGCCAGATAGCACTCGGGCAGGGTGTGGACGATGACTCGGAAACCGTAGATGTCCAGCACGTCCGAGAAGGATTTTTTCTGGTCGACCATCTTGCGGTAGATGCCGAACAGGGTCTTCTCGCGGCCAGTGACCTCGGCCTCGATGCCGGCGGCGGGCAGGGCGGCGCGCACCGAATCGGCGATCTTGCTGATGACCTCGCGGCGGTTGCCTCGCGCGGCCAGCACGGCCTTGTACAGCACCTGGTAGCGGTTCGGGTGCATGGCCGCGAAGCACAGGTCCTGCAGTTCGCGGAACAGCAGGTTCAGGCCCAGACGATGCGCGATGGGCGCATAGATATCCAGCGTCTCGCGCGCGATGCGGCGGCGCTTTTCGGGGTTGACCGCGTCCAGCGTGCGCATATTGTGCAGCCGGTCGGCCAGCTTGATCAGGATGACGCGCACGTCGCGCGCCATCGCCAGCAGCATCTTGCGGAAGCTCTCGGCCTGCTGTTCGGCCTTGGTGGCGAAGTCCAGCCGGTCCAGCTTGGACAGGCCGTCGACCAGCTCGGCGACCTCGGGGCCGAACTTCTCGGCGAGTTCCGTCTTGGTGACGCCCTGGTCTTCCATCACGTCGTGCAGCAGCGCGGCCGACAGGGCGTTGACGTCGAGCTTCCAGCCCGCGCAGATTTCAGTGACGGCGATGGGGTGAGAGATGTAGGGCGAGCCGCTCGCGCGGAATTGGCCCAGATGCGCCTGATCGGCGAAGCGGTAGGCTTCGCGCACGCGTTCTACATCTTTCTTGTCGAGATAGCTGCCGATGATTTCGGTCAGCGGCGCCAGTGAGGCGACGGGCGATGCCGTCGCGTCGGCCGCCTCCTGGGCGGCGACGGAAGGCGGTGGAGGCGGGGTCTTGTCTTTCTTGCCCGTGCGCCGTCCCAGACGGGAGCCGGCGCGCAGGGCGGCAAGCAGACCTGATGAAGCGTACTTCAGCCCGGGAAAAGCCATGCGTGCCGCCCCCCGGAGAGAATCAGGTCGGAACTTTGCGGAGCATTTCCACGCCGGTGAGGCCGCCCGCGATTTCGCGCAGCGCAGTGACCGTGGGCTTGTCTTTGCTGTCCAGGCGCGGGGCATGGCCCTGCGCCAGCTCGCGGGCGCGGTAGGTCGCGGCCAGCGTGAGCTTGAAACGGTTGGGGATCTGGTTCAGACAGTCTTCGACGGTAATGCGAGCCATTAGGACACCTGGTGCTGATGGAAATGGGAGGAAATGCTTGCGTTTCAGTGCGCCGCCGGGATGCCGAGCTGCGCGAACAGCGGAGCGTGGCGGGCGGCCTGAGACGAAAAGCGCAGCCGCGCGGCGCTGACGATTTGGGTCAGTTCCGACAGGGCCACGCTAAATTCTTGATTAATAATAACATATTCGCATTCCGGAGCGTGCGCGATTTCACCGCCCGCCGCCATGAGCCGGCGCGCGATGACTTGCGGCTCGTCCTGGCCGCGCGCCTTGAGCCGGGCTTCGAGTTCCTCGATCGACGGCGGCAGGATGAAAATGCCGATGGCGCCCGGAAAGCGCTGCTTGACCTGGCGCGCGCCCTGCCAGTCGATCTCGAGCAGCACATCGCGTCCTTCGCGGGTGGCGGCGTCGATGCGGTCGCGGGGCGTGCCGTAGAAATTGCCATGCACCTCGGCCCATTCCAGCAGGGCCTGATCGTCGCGCATGCGCTTGAAATCGTCGACCGCCACGAAGCGATATTCGCGACCGTCTTCTTCGCCGGGACGCGGCGCGCGCGTGGTGCAGGAAACCGAGAGCAGGATGGAAGGATCTTGCTGGAGCAGGGCCCTGACCAGGCTGGATTTGCCCGCGCCGCTGGGGGCGACGACCATGAAGACGTTTCCGGAATTGGCGTGCATGAATAGATGACGAGCGTGTGATGCCGAGACCGCAAGAATAACAAATCGCGCGGCGCGGCAGGGGCGAAACCCGCTGCCGCGCCGCGCTTTCAGCGGTTCAGGGCTTGGCCGCCTGCAACAGCTTGCCGCCGGGCGCGGGGGAATCGCTGCCCAGCAGATGGCCGTTGACCTCGATGCCGTAGAGCGAGTCGTCGGAGTCGTGGTACTTGGCGCGGGTCGCGGCCACCGACTCTGCGTAGCGCGGGTCCTGCGGCCGTTCGTGGGCGTTCATGAAATAGGCCACGTCCCACGCTTCCTGATCGCTCAGCATGCCGGCCTGTCCCAGCGGCATGTTGGCCTTGATGAAGCCGGCCGCGTTGCCGATCTGGTGCATGCCCGCGCCCCAGTTGAACGAGTCCGCCCCCCATAAGGCGGGGAAGACCCAGTGCTTGCCGTTCTTCTGGCCCTGGCCTTCAGCGCCATGGCACACGGCGCAGTACTGGGCGTAAACCTTTTCGCCACGCAGGTAGTCGGCCTTCTGCGCCGGCGCGGGCAGCTTGCGGTAGCCCTGGCCTTCCAGCGTCACGCCGGTCGGCGCCTTGCTGGCCAGCCAGAACATATAGGTCTGCAACGCGGTCAGCACGGGATCGTCGGCGGCGGGCGGCTTGCCGTTCATGCTGTAGCGGAAGCAGCCCTGCAGGCGCTCGGCCAGCGTATTGACGTGGCCGTTCTTGGCCCGGTACGCGGGATACAGCACATAGGCGGCCCACATGGGCGCTGAGTCCGGGCGGCGGCCCGCGTCCAGGTGGCAGCTGCTGCAATTCAGGTCATTGCCGACGAATTTACCGGCGGCCTGGGGCGTGTGCAGGAAGATCTGTTCTCCCTGGCGCACGATCTTGCCGAATTCGGTGTCGGGCAAGGATGCGGCCGACGGCGGCGTGAAGCTGGGGCGCGGCTCGGCGGCCAGCGCGGTGGCGGACATCGACAGGGCGAGGGCGGCGGCGAGCCAGGCGCCGGGCAAGCGGGTAAGGCGCGGGTTCATTGCTTGGCTCCCGGTGCGGCGGCTTGCGCGGCCAGTTGCTCGGCGGCCTGGGGCAGGCCGGCGTAGTAGGCCGATACGGCATCGATCTCGGCGTCGGTCAGGCGGGTGGCCACGGCGGGCATCAGGCCCAGCGGGCCGGGCGGGCGCTGGCCCTGGCGCCAGGCGCGCAACTGCCCGGAAATGTAGGCAGCCGACTGGCCCGCCAGCGCGGGGAAGTTGTCCCCGACGCCGATGCCGCCGGGACCATGGCATTGGTTGCAGGCGGGGACATTCTTGTCCCAGGCGCCTCGGGTGGCCAGCCAGGCGCCAGTGTCGGCCGGCGCGGCGCGGCCCATCGCGGTCGCGGCGAGCTTGTCCGTATCCAGCGGCGCGGGCAGGGAGGCGTAGTAAGCGGCGACGGCCTGGCGCTGGGCGGGATCGAGCGCCTGGGCCGTGGCTTTCATGATCGGACTGACACGTCCGCCATCGGCCATGGCGTCCAGCTGTTCGGTCAGGTACTTGGCGCCCAGGCCGGCCAATCTCGGGAAACCGGCGGAGGGATTGCCTTCACCCTTGGCGCCGTGGCAGGTGACACAGGCGGGCGCGCCATTGGCGCCCTGGGTGCTGATCTGGGCGCCGTCGGGCGCGCTGAGCGTACAGGCCGGCGCCGCGAGCAGGGCGCCCAGCGCCAGGGCGCAGGCCCGGCGTCGTGCCACGGTGAGGGACCGTCTAGGCATGGAGCTTCTCCGTTCAATGCTGATTTTTGTAATAAGCAAATTTCCACAAATTATAAAGAAACTTGTGACAGATCATCGCGCAGGCAGGCGCTTGAGGGGGGTCAGGCTATGCCTGCGGCTCGATTCCAACCCGAAAGACGGTGAAACCGCGCTGGTACGTTCGCTTGCAGCGCGCGCCATGGCCTTGGGGTAGGATTTCGCCCATCGACAAGAAGGAGAGTCCGATGCATACGAACGAGATCGACGCGCAGCGCGTGGCCCTGGTGACCGGAGCGGGCACGGGCATAGGCCGGGCGGTGGCGCTGGAATTCCTGGCTCAGGGTTACCGCGTGGTGCTGGCGGGTCGGCGCCGCGAACTGCTTGAGGAAACGCGCACGGCGGCGGGCGAAGACGGCGTGCGCGCGCTGGTGATGCCGACGGATGTGTCCGACGAGCATGCGGTGCGGGATCTGTTCGACGCGGCGCAGCGTGAGTATGGGCGCCTGGATGTGCTCTTCAACAATGCCGGACGCGGCGCGCCCGCGGTGCCGATCGAGGAATTGTCGGTCGACGTCTGGCGCGATGTGGTGAACACCAATCTGACTGGCATGTTCCTGTGCGCGCAGGCCGCGATCCGGGTCATGAAGTCGCAGACGCCGCGCGGCGGCCGCATCATCAACAACGGCTCGATCTCGGCGCATGCGCCGCGGCCGTTCTCCATCGCCTATACGGCCACCAAGCACGCGGTGACCGGCCTGACCAAGTCGATTTCGCTGGATTGCCGGCCCTATGGCATCGCCTGCGGCCAGATCGACATCGGCAACGCGGCGACCGACATGACCGAGCGCATGGCCGCTGGCATCCTGCAGGCCGACGGCAGCACCAAGGTGGAGCCGCGCATGGACGTGGCCCACGTCGCGCAGGCCGTGGCCGCGATGGCGCGCCTGCCGCTGGACGCCAACGTGCAGTTCATGACCATCATGGCCACCAACATGCCCTTCGTAGGCCGCGGCTAGGGGGGAGGCTCACCCCCCGAAGCGCTGCGCGCTTCCCCCCTCAAGGGGGGCGCCGCTGTGGACCGGCAAAGCCGGATCCGCGCGGCCCCGCTGGCGTGGCGCCTGCTCTGGCGCCATGAGCAATTCGATTGCCCCAAGCCTACGCGCTTGGGGTGTTTCTTTTAGCGCTCAGCCTGGGCGAGCATCTGGCCGGGAGTCGGTTCCAGATAGCGGCGGGCGCCGACGTAGCGCTTGGTCCAGTAGGGATTCTTCATTTCGTCCACGCGCACCTTGGCGCCACGGCGCGGGGCGTGCACGAACTTGTTCTGGCCGATGTAGATCCCCACGTGCGAGGTGACGCCTCGGCCCCGGGTGGCAAAGAACACCAGGTCGCCGGGACGCAGGTTCTGCTTGTTCTTGATGGCTTCGCCTTCGGTGCGCTGCTGGCGCGCGGTGCGGGGCAGTTCCAGGCCGGCGATTTCGCGAAAGACATGCAGGACCAGGCCGCTGCAGTCGAAGCCCTCGGAGGCGTCGTCGCCGCCCCACGCATAGGGGGTGCCGATGGCTTCCAGGCCGGCTTGCACGACGCGTTCGCGCAGGGTGGGGACGGTGGGTTCCTGCGCCAGGCGCAGGCCATTGAGGCTGGCGCGGGCCTGGGTGGTGGTGGACAGCGAGGCCTGGGCGGCGCCGGGGATCCAGGACAGGGTCAGCGCCAGAAGGGGGACGGACAGCAGGCAGGCAAGGCGGGGAGGGGCGGTTCGGTCTTTTCGCGTAGGCGGCGTCATTGCGTCACTTCAGGAAATCGGAGTGGGCGGCATGGCTTGGCCAGGGGTTGCGGCACCCTGGCAAGCCGGCGGAAAGGGCGCAGCGCCGGGCGGTCCTCACCGGCGCTGCAGCACTATTGTAATGGAATAAAGTTTCATTACATTTGTCGTGCAATGCAGCATCCCGATCGGGCCATTGTTACGTCATTCGCAGAATAAAGCGTAACGGGCCGAGGCCGGCCGCCCGGAATCGGGCGCGATGGGTTCCATGCGCCCCTTGCGGGCGACCGTGGCCGCGATGACCGTTCATGTACGCGCGGCTCATGCATAATCAATGCATCGGCCCGGTGCCGCGCATGCCGCATGCGGCGGCGCCGCAAGGCCGACATAAAACAGATAAGAAAGCGGAGTAAAAGCGCAATGATGAATGCAGTCCACCCCGAATCCTCCATGAACCGGCCCGACGCCTTGCCTTTCGAACCCTTCCAGGACGCGGTTGCCGCGGTCGACCGGCTCGAAGAGATCTACAGCCGCAATACCGCCTTCCTGCGCGCGGTCTTCCGAGAGGTGCTCGAGGACGCCGGCGCCCGGGAAGGCGACAAGTCGCGGGCCCGGGCCTATTACCCGGCCATCCGCATCCGTGTCGAGACCTACGATCCCATCGACACGCGCCTGTCCTATGGCCACGTGGCCGAACCGGGCATCTACCAGACCACGATCACCCAGCCGGCGCTGTTCCGCGACTACCTGATCGAGCAGGTCGGATTGCTGCTGCAGAACCACCGCGTGGCGGTCGAGGTGGGCGAGTCGGACTCGCCCATTCCCCTGCATTTCGCCTTCCCGGAAGGCGCCTACGTCGAGGGCGAGCACCTGGAAGCGCTCAAGCGCCCGCTGCGCGACCTGTTCGACGTGCCCGACCTGGCCGTGACCGACGACGCCATCGTCAACGGTTCCTGGCGCGGCAAGGACGGCGAGCCCAAGCCGCTGGCGCCCTTCACCGCGCAGCGCGTGGACTACTCGCTGCACCGGCTGCAGCACTACACGTCGACCGCGCCCACCCATTTCCAGAACTTCGTGCTGTTCACGAACTACCAGTTCTACGTCGACGAGTTCTGCGCCCGCGCCCGCGCCTTGATGGCCAGCGGCAACCAGGATTACGAGATGCTGGTGGAACCCGGCAACCGCATCACCCGGCGCGGCGAAAGCGGCCCGGCCGAGGCGGGCGAGCCGCCGCGACTGCCGCAGATGCCGGCCTATCACCTGGTGCGCGGCGACCATTCCGGCATCACCCTGGTCAATATCGGCGTGGGCCCGTCCAACGCCAAGACCATCACCGACCACATCGCCGTGCTGCGCCCGCACGCCTGGCTGATGCTGGGCCACTGCGCCGGTCTGCGCGATTCCCAGCGCCTGGGTGACTACGTACTCGCGCACGGTTATGTGCGCGAGGATCACGTGCTGGACGCCGACCTGCCGACCTGGGTGCCGGTACCGGCGCTGGCCGAGGTGCAGGTGGCGCTGGAGCAGGCGGTGGAAGAGGTGGCCGGCCTGTCGGGCTGGGACCTGAAGCGCATCATGCGCACGGGTACCGTGGCCACCATCGATAACCGCAACTGGGAGCTGCGCGACCACGTCGAACTGGTCGAACGCTTCGCCCAGTCGCGCGCCATCGCCCTGGACATGGAATCCGCCACCATCGCCGCCAACGGCTTCCGCTTCCGCGTGCCCTACGGCACCTTGCTGTGCGTGTCGGACAAGCCGCTGCACGGCGAGCTGAAGCTGCCCGGCATGGCCAGCGCCTTCTACCGCCGCCAGGTCAACCAGCACCTGGAAATCGGCATCCGCGCCCTCGAACGCCTGCGCGGCATGCCGCCGGAGCGCCTGCACTCCCGCAAGCTGCGGACCTTCATGGAAACCGCCTTCCAATAGCCGGCACGGCGGTCCGCGCATCGCCTCCCTGTCCCTCGTTGATTCATCCGCAATATAGGGACAGGGGGCTTCCTGCTACAAATCTGTTATCGCGGCAGCGCGGCCGCGACAGGGCTACCCCGATCACATCCGCGCCGCCGTCCCCCGCTTGGCACGGCCTTCCCAAGCGGGGCCACGCGGAGCCGGCTTTGCCGGTCCGCTGTGGCGCCCCCTTGAGGGGGGAGCGCGCAAGCGCTCGGGGGTGGGCCCATTTTTTGCTATGCTCGCGCGTTGCTCGGATACCCGGGGCGCCGGCGGCCTAGCCTGCGGCATTTCCCAGGCTCCTTCCAGATCCCATAAGGAACGCACTTTGGCACCATCGGAACACGATGAATCCCGCGCCGTCGGCAAGGCCGTGACCGGAGGCGAAAGCCCCTCCGGCCTGCGCCGCGCCCTGTCCGCGCGCCACCTGACCATGATCGCTGTCGGCGGCTCGATCGGCACCGGCCTGTTCGTGGCATCGGGCGCGACCGTGGCCCAGGCCGGCCCCGGGGGCGCGCTGCTGGGCTACGCGCTGATCGGCATCATGGTCTATTTCCTGATGACCAGCCTGGGCGAGCTGGCCGCGGCCATGCCGGTTTCCGGCTCGTTCTCGACCTATGGCGCGCGCTACGTCGAAGAAGGCTTCGGTTTCGCGCTGGGCTGGAACTATTGGTACAACTGGGCCGTCACGGTGGCGGTGGATCTGGTGGCCGCGCAGCTGGTGATGGCCTACTGGTTCCCCGACATTCCAGGCGTGTACTGGAGCGCGCTGTTCCTGGCGATCACCTTCGGGCTCAATGCCTTGTCCGCGCGCGGCTTCGGCGAGGCCGAGTTCTGGTTCGCGCTGATCAAGGTGGTCGCGGTGCTGGCCTTCGTGGTCATGGGCGTGATGATGCTGCTTGGCATCATCCGCGGCGGCGAGACCGGCGGCCTGGCCAACTGGACCGTGGGCGACGCGCCGTTCGCGGGCGGTTTCGCGGCGCTGATCGGCGTGGCCATGGTGGTGGGCTTTTCCTTCCAGGGCACCGAACTCATCGGCATCGCGGCCGGCGAATCCAAGGATCCCGCGCGCAACCTGCCGCGCGCGGTGCGCCAGGTGTTCTGGCGCATCCTGCTGTTCTACGTGATGGCCATCCTGGTCATCGGCCTGCTCATTCCCTATACCGATCCGCAGCTGCTGCGCACCGAAGTCACCGACGTCAGCGTCAGCCCCTTCGCGCTGATCTTCGAGCGCGCCGGCCTGCTGGCGGCCGCCTCGGTCATGAACGCGGTGGTGCTGACCTCGGTGCTGTCGGCCGGCAACTCCGGCATGTACGCCGCTACTCGCATGCTGTACAGCCTGGCGCGCGACGGCAAGGCGCCCGCGGTGTTCGGTCGCGTGACCGGCAACGGCGTGCCGCTGTGGGCGCTGGTGGCCACGACCGTGGTCGCGGCGCTGTGCTTCTTCAGCTTCATCTTCAGCCCCAAGGCCGTCTACGTCTGGCTGCTGAACACCTCGGGCATGACGGGCTTCATCGCCTGGCTGGGCATCGCCATCAGCCACTACCGCTTCCGGCGAGGCTATGTGGCGCAGGGCCGCAACCTGGCGGACCTGCCCTATGTGTCGCCGTTCTTCCCGTTCGGCCCGATCTTCGCCTTCGCCTTGTGCCTGATCATCACGCTGGGGCAGAATTACCAGGCCTTCCTGCAGGACCGCATCGACTGGGGCGGCGTGGTGGCCACGTATGTCGGCATTCCGCTGTTCCTGCTGATCTGGCTGGGCTATCGCCTGGTGCGCGGTTCGCGCTTCGTCAGTTACCGCGACATGCGCTTTCCGGATGCGCGGGCGCGCAGCGAGTACCTGGACACGGCGCTGCGCGGCGGCGCGGTGACGGAAACGCGCTGATCAGCAAGCACCGGCGCCGTCCCGGCGGGGAGGGCGCCGGCATCGCGGCAAGCTCTCAGCCCGCCACGTAGGCGGTCTTCACCGTGGTGTAGAACTCGATCGCGTGGTTGCCTTGCTCGCGCGAACCGAGGCTGGATCCCTTCCGGCCGCCGAAGGGCACGTGGTAGTCCACGCCGGCGGTCGGCACGTTCACCATCACCATGCCGGCCTGCGCATGCCGCTTGAAGTGCTGCACGTGCTTCAGGGACGTCGAACAGATGCCGCTGGCAAGGCCGAATTCCGTGTCGTTGGCAAGGGCCAGCGCGTGTTCGTAGTCGCGTGCCGGCATGACCGCCGCGACCGGCCCGAAGATTTCCTCGCGGCAGATGCGCATGACGTTGTCGCAGTCCGCGAAGATGGCGGGCGCCATGTAGTGGCCCGGCGTGCCGAGTTGCAGCTCGCCGCCGCCGCACAGCAACCGCGCGCCTTCCTGCCTGCCGATGTCCACGTAGCGCAGGTTCTGTTCCAGTTGGTCGCGGCTGGCGACGGGGCCGATGTCGGTTCCGGCTTCCAGCGCGTGGCCGATCCTGAGCGAGGCCGCGCGGTCCCGCAACTTCTGCAGGAAGCGCGCGTAGACGCCTTGCTCGACGATGATCCGGCTCGATGCCGTGCAGCGTTGTCCGGTGGAATAGAACGCGCTTTGCACCGCGCACTCGACGGCCACGTCCAGGTCGGCGTCGTCCAGCACCACCATCGGATTCTTGCCACCCATTTCCAGCTGGGCCTTGGCCATGCGTTGCGCGGCGGCCTGCGCCACGCGCCGGCCCGTGGCGACCGAACCGGTGAAGGAGATGGCGTCGATGCGGCGGTCGTCCAGCAGCGCCTGACCCACCTGCGAGCCGCGACCCATCACCAGGTTGAAGACGCCTGCCGGCAGGCCGGCGCGGCTGATGATCTCGGCCAGCGCCCAGGCGCAGCCCGGCACCAGTTCGGCGGGCTTGAACACGACCGTATTGCCATAGGCCAGCGCGGGCGCGATTTTCCAGGCGGGAATGGCGATCGGAAAGTTCCAGGGCGCGATGATGCCGACCGTGCCCACGGGTTCGCGCGTCACGTCGATCTCTATGCCCGGCCTGACCGAGGCCAGCTTGTCGCCGCGCTGGCGCAGGGCCTCGCCGGCGTAGAACTTGAAGATGTTGCCGGCGCGCGTGACTTCGCCGATGCCTTCGGGCAGCGTCTTGCCTTCTTCCCGCGACAGCAGCCGGCCCAGCTCTTCGCGGCGCGCGAGGATTTCGGCGCCGATGCGGTCCAGAGCATCCGCGCGGGCCTGCGGGCTGCAGAAGCCCCATGCCGCCTTGGCTTCGTGCGCGGCGGCGATCGCGGCTTCGGCCATGCCGGCGTCGGCCTGGGCATAATGATCGATCGTGTCGCGCGTGTCGGAAGGATTGATGTTGGCGACGCTGGCCGCGCTATCCAGCCACTGGCCGGCAATGAAGTTCGGTTTCATGGGATCAATGTGGGTAGAGTGAGATGGGGTTGTGGACGGAGCAGGGCGGCTGTCTTCAAGGGCCGCCATTCAGGCATCGAGCAGCGATAGCTCGAGGCGCTTGATGCGTTGGGCGACGCCGCGGGCGAATTCCAGCGTCACCTTGGATAGCGGCCGCTGGCTCGGCACGACGATGCCGACGGTCAGGGCGTTGATATTGGGCTCCTCGATGGGACGCCACACCACTTCGCCGCTGGAGATTTCCTCCAGGAACGCCAGCTTCGAGAAAAAGGAAATGCCGCGTCCGGTGACGATCAGGCGCTTGAGCAACAGGGTGGAGTTGCAGGTCACGCTGGGGGTCAGCAGATCCCAGAATTCGGAGAACTTCGGCGACACGCCTCCCTGCATGGGAAAGCGTCCCTCCAGCCGCAGGAAGGCATGGCTGCGGCAGTCGGCAAAGCTCACGACGTCCTTCCTGGCCAGCGGATGCGAGGATGCCATCACCACGCCAGGCGGCAGCGCGACCTGGGTCATCACGTCGAGGCCGGCCGGCAGCTTGGAAATGAAGGTGATGCCCACGTCGTACTCGCCGCTGAGCACCTTGGACGCCACATCCCAGGGCGTGACGGCGGTGATGGCATACGTGACGGCGGGGTACTGTCCCGAGAACTCCTCGACAGCCGCGGGCAGCAGGTCGACGAACAGCGAATCCATCGCTGCAACCGATACATGGCCCGTGCGTTCGTCCTTCAGCTCGTCCAGCTCGCCGCGCATCAGGTGGAAATCGTTGAGGGTCGCGCGGATATGCTGCAGCATGCGCTCGCCGGCCGCGTTCAGGCGTATGCCGTTGGGCAGGCGGTCGAACAGATCGGTGCCCATCTCGGCTTCCAGCTTGAGGATCTGCCGGTTCACCGCGCTGGAGGCGACATAGAGGTTCTGCGCGGCCTTGCGGATCGATCCGCAACGGGCGACTTCGACAAAGTACTTCAGGACGCTGGCGTGCATGGAGAGTCTTCTGGTTGCAATCCCGGGATTCTGCCCGCGATCCCGGGCGCGCTGGCACTAGCATTGGCCCTAGTGTGCCGTCCCGCGGATACGCCCGCACGAAACTACGGGACGACACACTAGCTACCCGCGCGCCGGATAGGCCGCGACCATGGGATGGTCGCAGGCCGAGGGCTGCACGCCGTCCGCGCCGCCGGGCGAACCCAGGCCGCTTACGTCCGGTCCGAAGAACTCCCGGTTGACCGCCGCGAACACGGCTTCGTGAGGCGGCAGCTCCTGGGCGTCGTGGATCGCTTCGGTCGGACAGACGGACACGCAGATGCCGCAGCTGATGCACTCGTCCGGATGGATGTACAGCGTGCGCCCGCCCTCGTAGATGCAGTCGACGGGGCAGCATTTGACGCAGGCGCGGTCCTTGACGTCGATGCAGCCGGAAGCGATCACGTAGGTCATTATCTTCCCCGCCATTGTGGTTTGCGCTTCTGCTGGAACGCGAGCACGCCTTCGTGCGCGTCCTCGGATTGCAGGGCCGCGACCAGCGCCGGCAGGCGCAGCGCCTGGGCGTCGGCGGGCGACAGGGTGCCGGTCTTGCGCACCACCTGCTTGATGGCCTGCTGCGACAGCGGGGCGCAGGCCAGCAGGGCGTCGACCCATCGTTGCACCGCCTCGTCCAGGCCGGCGCGCGGGACCACTTCGTTGATCAGGCCGAGTTCGGCGGCCTCGCGCGCCGGGATTCGGCGACCGGTCAGCAGCATCGCCATCGCCTTGCGGTAGGGAATCTGCCGCTGCAGCAGCGTCATGCCGCCGTCCAGCGGCATGCGGCCCACCAGCGCCTCCGGCAGGCCGAAACTGGCTTCTTCGCAGGCCACCACGATGTCGCAGCCCAGCACCATCTCGAAGCCGCCGCCCAGCGCGAAACCGTTGACCCGGGCCACGACCGGCACGTTCAGGGTCTCGCGCAACGCGATGCCGCCGAAGCCGCCAGGGCGTGCCGCGCCCCAGTATTCCAGCCCGGTGGTGGTGGGGTTCTTCAGGTCCGCGCCCACGCAGAAGGCGCGCTCGCCTTCGCCGGTGAGCACGACCACGCGGACGTCGTCGCGGCCCTCGATCTCGGTCCAGATGCGTTGCAGCGCGGCCTCGGTGGCGAGGTCGACGGCGTTGAGCACGTCGGGCCGCGCCAGCGTCACCGTGGCGACATGGTTCTCGATTCGCAGATGCACGCTCATGGCGCCTCCTTGGCGGGGGTGTCCGGACCTTGCGCCAGCTCGCGCAGCACGTCCTCGTTATGCTGCCCGAGCCTGGGCGGCGCGCGGCGCAGGCTGACCCGCGCGCTGGACATCGTGATCGGGCTGTTGATGAAGCGCACGCGCTGGCCCTCGCCGTCGCCCTCGATCAGCATCTGGTTGTGCAGCGTCTGCGGGTCGACCAGCGCTTCGCGCAGATCCCGCACCGGCGAGCACAGGATGTCGACCGCCTCCAGCCGCGCCAGCCAGTGCTCGCGGGTATTGCCGGCGTAGCGCTCGCGGAAGATGGCCTGCAGCGCCGCCTTGTTCTTGAACTGCTGCGTCAGGTCGCAATAGCGCGGATCGGCGGACAGGTCGTCGATTTCCAGCGCCGCGCAGATGTCGCGCAGCGGATTGGGCTTGAAGGCGCCCACCATCACCAGCGGCCCCGTGCGGGTGTCGTACACGCCGCACAGGGGCATGGCCGCCCAGTTGACCTCGGAATCGGCCATCAGGATCATGGCGGCTTCCTGCATCTGCATGGCCAGCATGGAGTTGTACAGGGACACGCTGATCTTCTGGCCCTGGCCGGTACGCGCGCGGTGCAGCAACGCCAGCAGGATGCCTTGCACCATGTGCATGCCAGCCGAATAGTCCGCCAGCGCCGTCGGGTAGACCGAGACCGGCACCGATGCGTCCGAGCGCCGCGCCATCACGCCGGATATCGCCTGGGCCAGCACGTCCTGGCCGCCCTTGAATGCGTAGGGGCCGGTTTCGCCATAGCCGGTGCCGACCGCGTAGATGACGCGCGGGTTGAGCGCCTTGCAATCGTCGTAGCCCAGGCCCATGCGCTCCATGACGCCGGCGCGGAAGTTGTTGACGACGACGTCGGCGCCGGCGATCAGCGCCTTCACCTGGGCCATGTGCGCCGGATCGCGCAGATCCAGCGCCACGCTGCGCTTGTTCCGGTTCAGGCTGCAGAAGATCGGGTTGTCGGCGCCGGCCACGGGTTCGAAGGTGGAGCGGCTGAGATCGCCCGCGCCCTTGCGCTCGATCTTGATGACGTCGGCGCCGTAGTCGCCCAGCGTCTGCGTGCAGACCGGCCCCATCATCACCTGGGTGAAATCGATCACGCGCACGCCGCTCAGCGGCAGGTCTTGTTGCATATCGCGGTTCTCCATGATGCTCATGCGGTTTCGGCCTAGCGCACGTAGGCGGCCAGGGCCGGGACGTCGGCGTTGCGGCCTGTCTGGTCGCCGGGATCGGCGCCCTGGGCGCGCAGCGTTTTCTGCAAGGCGCGCACATCGACATTGCGCGCGGTAACGCCCGCGCTCAGCGCCAGCGCGGCGGCGGTGCCGGCGGCTTCGCCCATCGCCATGCACGGCGGGATCTCGCGGGATATCTTCTGGGCCTGCGAGGTCGCCGAATAGTGCCGGCCGGCCACCAGCAGGTTGTCGATCCGCCTGGGCAGCAGGGCGCGGAACGGGTAGTAGTAGTCACGACCGCGCGCGATGCTGTCGTCGAAGCGCACGCGCTGCACCACGTCTTCCTTGGTCATCACATACTCGCCTTCCAGCAGGCGGGTCTGGCGCACGCCGGTCTGCGGGGCCACGTCGACGACGAAGCACCGCTCGAAGCCGGGCAGCTTGCCGCGCACGAAGTCGACCAGCGCGTGGATGTGCTGGCGGCCCACGATTTCCGCGCGCGTCAGGTCTTCGACCTTGAGCCCGTCGATGCCGGCCATGTGCGGGCAGTTGCACCAGACCACGCCGGGCAGGGGCGTCTTCATCCACCAGATGCCCCACGAGCCGCCCAGCACGCGCTTGATCTGGCGATCGAGCTCGGCATAGGCCTCTGGCTCCTCGCGCTCGTAGCGCTCGGCCGCCTCGGTGTCCACGCCGCCCAGGCGGAACACGGTGGTGGTGATGTAGCTGTCGCTGATGTGCGGCGCGCCGGCAGAAGCGGCGACGTCCAGGTCGCCGGTGGCGTCGATCACCATGTCCGCCAGGATCGCCTCGCTGCCGTTCTTGGTTTCGCAGATGACGCCCTTGATCCGGTCGCCGTCGACCAGGGCCTGCGAGAACCAGGAATGCAGGCGCAGCTGCACGCCGGCCTGTTGCACCATTTCCAGCGCCACGCGCTTGTAGGCGTCCGGGTCGAAGGCGGCGGCGAAGCAGATGGGGTGGGGCGTCTTCTGACTATGGAAATCAAAGGTGCCCCAGCGGCCCCAGCGCCGGTACGCAGCGGGATCCTCGCCCCATTCGTCCGAGCGGGGGAAACGCGCCAGCCCCATCGCCGCCATGCGCTCGATCATGTCCAGGCAGTTGCCGCGCACCGAGATCTCGCGCAGATGGCTGTCCCACATGTCGTCCAGCACCAGCACCATGCCGCCGGAAGCCAGGCCGCCCAGGTGGTTGTAGCGCTCCAGCAGAATGGTCCGGGCGCCGTTGCGCGCCGCCGCCAGGGCCGCGGACAGTCCGGCGGGTCCGCCGCCCACCACCACCACGTCCGCCTGCGCCGCGACCCGTGCGTCGCGGGCGGGCCGTTCAAGCCAATCGCCGATCTTTGTCATGTCTATCTTCCAGGCTGTGTTCCGAAAAAGTGTGCTGATCACTGGGCCTTCGCGCGCCATCGATGCGTGCGCTTGGGCTGCGGCGATCCCCGCCGGCCAGGGATGCCAGCGTTTCGGGGACCGCGTCCAGCGGGTTTGGGGGTGTCGGGCCGTGCCGCTACATGCCGCTCAATGCGACTGCTCGGGCTTCCATTTGATGAGCCAGCGCTCCACCAGGGTGATGATCAGGAAGAAGCTGCCGGACAAGGCCGCGCACAGGACGATCGCGGCATACAGCAAGGCCGAATCGAAGGCGTAGGTGGCCTGGATGATCATGGCGCCCACGCCTGCCGTGGCCCCGATCCATTCGCCGACCACCGCGCCGATCACCGACATGGAGGCGGCGATGCGCAGCGCCGAGAAGAGATAGGGCAGCGAGTTGTACAGCCGCAGCTTGAAGAAGATCTCGCGCTTGCTGGCCGACAGCACGCGCATCAGCTCCAGCGACTGGGGATTGACGTCTTCCAGCCCGCGAACCATGTTCACCAGCGTGGGGAAGAAGCACACCATGGCGGCGATCGTGATCTTGGGCTCGATGCCGTTGCCCATGATCAGCACCAGGATCGGCGCCTTGGCGACGATCGGGATCGAATTGATCATGCCGGCGACCGGATAGAAAATCTCCCGCAACGTCTTGCTGTGCACGAACACCGTCGCCAGCAGCGCCGCCAGCAGATTGCCGAGCAGGAATCCCCCGGCGGCCTCGACCGCGGTCGGCATGAGGTTCTGCAGCAGGATGTCGCGCTTGTCGTACAGCGTTTGCAGCACCAGGCCCGGCGTGGGCGCGATGAAGGGCTTGACGTCGAAGATCGCCACCACCGCCCACCAGGCGGCCACGATGCCGAGGATGCCCAGCGCCGGCAGCGAGCGCGAACGCCAGAGGCTGCGGCGACGGCTGGCCCGGTAGGCGTCCGCCTCGGCGTCGATGCCGGGCTTGGCCAGATTCAGCTTCATTTCGGACGCGCTCATCAGCAGGTCTCCAGAACGCGCCGCAGATGCGCGGACAGTTGAACGAATTCCGCCGTGTCGCGGGTGGCCAGGGTGCGTTGCTCCGGCAGCATCACCGGCACGATCTCCTTGACCCGGCCGGGATTGGCGGCAAGCAGCAGCACGCGCTGGCCCAGGAAGGCCGCTTCGTGGATGCTGTGCGTGACGAACAGGATCGTCAGCCCCATCTCGCGCCAGACGCGGCGCAGTTCCTCGTTGAGGCGGTCGCGCGTGATCTCATCGAGCGCGCCGAACGGTTCGTCCATCAGCAGCACGCGCGGATCGCTCACCAGCGCGCGGGCAATCGCCACGCGCTGACGCATGCCGCCGGACATTTCATGGGGGTACGCGTCCTCGCGGCCCTTCAGGCCGACCAGTTCCAGCAGTTCGCGCGGCGTCGCCTTGCCGGCGCGCGAGCGGCCATTGGCAACCTCCAGCGGCAGCTCGACGTTCTGCAGCGCGGTGCGCCAGGGCAGCAGGGCCGCGTCCTGGAACACGAAGCCGATGTCGCGCCGGGCGCGCGCGGCGGAAGGGGCGTCGTTGAGCACCTTGATCTCGCCGCGGCTGGGCTGCACCAGGTCGGCCACCACGCGCAGGAACGTGGATTTGCCACAGCCGGAGGGACCAAGCAGGGTCAGGAACTCGCCCGCGGGGACATCCAGGCTCAGGCCCTCGATCGCGGTCGTGCTGCGCCGGTCGCTGAAGAACCGGACATTGATGTCGCGGCAGCTGATCGACAGGTCCGGGCGCGCGCCGGCGGCGCCCGTCCTGGCGGATGGGGATTGAATCGCTTGTTGCATCGTTTACCCCGCCAGTCGCGCGGATTGGGTGGCCTGCAGGATGTCGAGCGTCATGATGTCCTCGACCTTGGGCGTGCGGGCGCGGAACTGCCCGAGCTGGGCATAGGCGGAGATCTGCTCCTGCCATACCGCCGGATCCATGTTGCCCCAGCCCTTGGCCTTGGTCTCGTCGTTGAAGACGTACTCCATGAATACGTCGATCGCGACGCGCTCGTCGGCCTGGTTCAGGCTGGGAAATTCCTTGACCAGCAGTTCCACCGCCTGGTCGCGATTGCGGTTGGCGTGGTGCCAGCCGCTGGCGGTCGCGCGCAGGAAGCGTTGCAACAGGTCGGGATGATCGCGCAACGTGTCCGTGTGCGCGTAATAGGGCAGGGCATACAGGCGCACGCCGGAGTCCCACAGGCTCATATCGACGCGCTCGGCGCCCAGCGCCTTGAGCGCCGAGACGTTGGTCTGCCAGCCGGCCACGGCGTCCACGCGGCCGCTGAGCAGGGGCATCATGTCCGAGCCGATCGGCACGATGCTGACCTGGTTCTCGGGGATCTGGTGCCGGGCCAGCATGGCCTTGAGCAGCACCATGCCGGTTGCGTGTATGCCGATGCGCTTGCCGATCATGTCCTGAGGCTTGCGGATCGGGTTCTTGCCCAGCGAAAAGAAGGCGTAGGGATGGCGCTGCACGCCGACGGCGAAGCACTTGATCGGCAGTCCCTCGGACACCGCCAGCATGACCGATGGGCTGGACGAGACCTGTCCGGTCTGCCCACGGCCCGAGGCCACGATGGCCACGCCATCGATATTGGGCCCGCCGGGCTCGATCTTGAGATCGATACCTTCCCGTTCATAGAAGCCCAGCCGCTTGGCCACCACTTCGCACACTTGCCCGCCGCCGGGAACCCAGCCCAGCTGCATGCTGATCGCCGAGCGCTGGGCGGCGGCCGCACGTACCGATAGCAGGGCGCCCAGTCCTCCCATCACGAGCGAGGCCTGCATCAGGCGCCGCCGTTTGGGATCGTTCAAATCCAGATCTTTCATTGCCCTTGTCTCCTTGGTTTTATGTGCCCGCCGCAGGCCTTGCGCGGGTGCCGGCTGTGCCGGTCGATGCGTTGTGAAATGCATTCTGGCCTTCGGGCAGTGCGCTGACAAGAACCGTTTTTCGAGCAATGCCGATGCCGAAATTAGAGCGCTCAGTAACGGTCCGGCGCATGTCGCGCCGCATGCGCCAGATCGCCGGGTGCGCGAAATATTCGAGTGGCCGTGGCAAAAATCTATGCTTCCTGCGGTGACTTTCCTGAGCCGACAATCCACGCAAATCTCGCCAACAAGAGATGCCAGGAGGAGACCCCACATGTTTTTCGCAGTCATGAAACGTAGCGTCATCGCGGACCCCGCCCGCGTCGCTGGCATGCGCCTCGGCGCATGCAGAGAACTCCAATGTCACGCTGTACGGCCTGCTGTCCACCGGCGTCGCCTATACCAACAATCAGGGCGGCAATTCCAGCGTGAAGGCGGTCAACGGCCCCATGCAGACGCCGCGCTGGGGACTGCGCGGCGTGGAAGACCTGGGCGACGGGCTGTCGACGGTCTTCGTGATGGAAAGCGGTTTTTCCATGACCAACGGCACCGCGTCGCAGAATGGCCGGATGTTCGGACGCCAGGTCTATGTCGGCCTGCAATCGAACGACTACGGCACCATCACGCTGGGACGCCAGTACGACCTGGCCAATGCCGTGCTGTGGCCCTATGAGTCCGCCACGCAATTCGCTGCCTACGGCACGCATATCGGCGACAGCGACAACGTGTTCAACACCTTCCGTGTCAACAATACGGTGATCTACAAAAGCCCCGTGTACGACGGCTTGCAGGTCTCGGGCATGTACAGCCTGGGCGGTCAGACGCGGTCGCAGTCGAACAACGCCTACGCGCTGGGCCTGAACTACCAGCGCGGCGGGCTGTCGCTGGGCACGATGTATGAAGTGGTGAACACGCCCAACAGTCCCACCAACCAGGACGGGGCGGTGGTGGCGGACTATGGCTTCAGCTCGCCCTTCGTCAAGAGCCCTGGCGGCGCGGGCGTGGACCGTCAGCGGATCTTCGGCGCGGGCGGCGCGTACAAGTTCGGCGCGCTGGGCGTGTCGCTGCTCTACACGCATGTGCGCTTCGACTACCTGGACCGGACCCGGCTGGGGCTGAACAACGCCGAAGTATCGACCACGTACAACCTGTCGCCGCGCCTGCTGGTCGGGCTTGCCTATATCTACACCTGGGGCGCGTACAAGCCGTCGGAAACCCGTCCGAAATGGCACCAGATCAATATTGGCGCGGACTATTTCCTGAGCAAGCGGACGGACCTGTATGTGACGGGCATTTATCAGCGCGCGGCCGGCGACGCGCAGTTCGCGCAGATCTATACGCTGTTGCCCTCATCGGGCAGGAGTCAGGTCTCGACGGTGGTGGGCATGCGGCACAGGTTCTGAGCGCGTCTATTCCTGCCCCAGCGTCGCCGAGATCTCGGCCGCTGCCGCCAGCATCGGCTCGCGGAACGCTTCCAGCGCGTCGAACGACACTCGCGCGCTGGGCGCCGAAATGCCCAGGCCGGCGATCAGCCGGCCTTGCGCATCGCGGATGGGTACGGCGCAGCCCACCACGCCGGCTTCGACTTCTTCGTTGCTGACCGCCCATTGTTCCTTGCGCACGGCGTCGACCACGCCGCGCAGCGCATCGGCCGATACGATGGTGTTCGGCGCGACCGGCTTGAGCGTAGCGTGCGTCAGCCACCATTCGAACTGCTCTGGCGGCAGATCGGCCAGAAACAGCTTGCCGATTGACGTGCAATACAGCGGCGAGCGCCGACCCTGCGAGAAGTGCAGGCCTTGCGAGCGCGTCGCATAGACGGCATCCACATACACGACTTCGTTATCGGCCCGCTGGCCGATCTGGCAATGCTCGCCGATGCGGCTGGATAGCGCGGTCAGAATCTGATGCGCCGGGTCGGCCCGCAGCGCCGCTTGCACCGCCGCCGCGCCCAGGTTCACGAGTTCGGCGCCCACGGCCAGTTTCTTGCTGCCCAGCACGCGCTTGAGCAGCTGCCTTTCTTCCAATTGGGCCACCAGGCGGTGCGCCGTCGGCACCGGCAGGCCACAGGCCGTGGCCACGTCGGTCATGGAAATGGGGCGGTCGGCCTGGGCCACGACCTCGAGCACATGCAACAAACGGTCTAGGGGTTGATCCCTAGCGACAGCCTGTGGATCGCTGCGCATAATTTGCTCAGTGATGAGATAAAAACTTTCAATATTTGGAAGTATAACGTGAGCTTAGCGTTTATTGCAAGCCCCCCTGAAGAGGACGATGCGCAATGCCCAGCACCACGAAGTTTCCCGCCGATGCGGACGCTCGACGCCCGACGCCACACAAGGGGCCGCTCGCGGGCTTGCGCGTGATCGACGCCGGCAACATGATCGCCGGCCCGCTGGCCGCGACCCAGATGGCCGACTTCGGCGCCGACGTCATCAAGCTGGAACTGCCTGGTGTCGGCGATTCGATGCGGCACTGGACGCCGATGAAAGAGGGCCTGTCGCTGTGGTGGAAGGTCATCGCCCGCAACAAGCGCCTGATCACGTTGACGCTGTCGCATCCGCGCGGCCAGGAACTGTTCCGCGAACTGGTGCGTGACGCCGATGTGCTGATCGAGAACTACCGTCCGGGCACTTTTGAACGCTGGGGACTGGGCTACGAGGAACTTTCCCGGATCAATCCCCGGCTGGTCATGGTGCGCGTGTCCGGCTTCGGCCAGACAGGCCCCTATGCCCGGCGCGGCGGCTACGGCACTATCGCCGAGGCCTTCTCCGGCATTCCGTCCTTCACCGGCGCGCCCGATCGGCCGCCGACCTTGCCGGGCTTTCCCATGGCAGACTCGGTGGCGTCCACCTTCGCCGCCATGTCGGCCATGTTCGCCATTTACAGCCGCGACCACGGCAATGGCCGTGGGCAGGAGATCGACGTCAGCCTGTACGAGCCGCTGTTCCGGCTGGTCGAATCGCAGGTGATCGGCTTTGACCAGCTCGGCATCGTCAAGCAGCGCCTGGGCAACCGGCTGGCCGAGGATTCGCCGCGCAATACCTATGAAACGCGCGACGGCCGCTGGATCGGCATATCCGCCAGCTCGCAGCGCACTTTCGAGCGGCTGGCGCAGGCGCTGGGCATGCCGGAACTGATCTCGGATCCGCGCTTCGCCGACAACGCGCTGCGCTGCACGCATGACGCGGCGCTCGACGCCATCATCGCCGGCTGGTTCCGGGAGCGGGACTGCGCCGACGTCATGGCGCTGTTCGAGGCGGCCGAGGTGGTGGCCGGGCCGGTGCTGGACATCAGCGACATCGTGCGCGATCCGCACTATCAGGCCCGCAACAACATCGTCTCGGTGCGGGACGAGGATTTCGGTCAGGTCCGGATGCAGGGCGTGGTGCCGCATTTCCAGGAAACGCCGGGCGAGGTGCGCCACGCCGGACGCAAACTGGGCGCCGACAACCGGGAAATCTACCTGGGCGCGCTAGGCCTGTCCGAAACGGAATTCTCGGCGCTGACCGAGCAGGGAGTGATCTGATGGCCGGGGCATTCGAGGGCGTGCGCATTGTCGGCGCCGGGCAGGCGCCCTACGCGAAGCGGGGCGACAAGAGCGTGCAGCGCCTGATGTATGAGGCGGGCGGCGCGGCGCTGGCCGATGCCGGCTTGTCCTGGAACGCGGTCGATGGGCTGGCCGTCAGCTGCTTCCTGTTGCCGCCGGACAATGCGCCCACCGTGGCCGAGCATCTGGGCATCGAGGCGCGTTTTCTGTTCCAGGGGCTGTATGGCGGGGCATCCGGCATCATCGGCATGGCGCACGCGGCGCGCGCGATCCGCGACGGCGCCTGCGACGTGGCGCTGGTGCTGGCGGCCGACGCCTTCGACGTGGCGGCCCACAACGAGACGCTGGATCATTTCAACGGCTCCATCAGGGAATACATGTCGCCGCAGGGCTTCGGCGGCGCCAATGGCATGTTCGCGCTGCACACGCGCCTGTATATGGAGCGGCATGGCGCCGAACCCGAGGATTTCGGCCGGTTCTGCATCGCCTTGCGCGAGAACGCGCTGCGCAATCCGAACGCGCTGTTCAAGACGCCGCTGACGATGGCCGATTACCTGGGCGCCAGGCTGATCGCTGATCCCTTGCGCCTGTATGACTGCGTCATGCCCTGCGCCGGCGGCGACGCGGTGGTGCTGGCGTCCGAGCGCACGGCGGCGCGGCTGGGCGGCCCCTCGGTGCGGATCCTGGCGGCCGAGGAAATCCACAACTATCCCGCCAACGATCCCTATGCGGTGCCGGGCGGCTGGATGGGCCTGGCGGACCGTCTGTACGGACGCGCCGGCGTGGCGCCGGCGCATCTGGATTTCGCCCAGCTCTATGACGACTATCCCGTCATGGCCTGCGTGCAGCTGGAGGGCCTGGGTCTGTGCGAGCCGGGGCGCGCGCATGAATTCCTGCGCCGAACCGACATCACCACGCGCGGCACGCTGCCCATCAATACCGGCGGCGGCCAGCTGTCCGCCGGCCAGGCCGGGGCCAGCGGCGGCATGATCGGCGTGTACGAGGCGGCCGCCCAATTACTTGGCCGCGCGGGCGAACGCCAGCTCGATTGCAACCTGGGGCTGGTATCGGGCTACGGCATGGTGGCCTATGGTCGCGGGCTGTGCTCCAGCGCCGCCATCCTGGAACGGGTTCAGTGAGAAGAACAAGATGCCAAGCGATTCGATCAGTCCATTGTCCGCCGCGTCTTGCGCCTCTCCCGGAACGGATGTGGGCAACCCCTTCAAGCCGCTACCTCGTATCAATGCGCTCAACCGGCCCTTTTGGGACGGCTGCAACCAGGGCAGGCTGTTGATCCAGCACTGCGGCGCCTGCGACCGGCATGTGTTCTATCCGCGCGTGTGCTGCCCGTATTGCCGCGCCGATGGACTGGAGTGGGTGCAGTCCAGCGGACAGGGCAGGGTGATCTCGCACACCACCGTGCGCCGCACCCACCACGACGGCTTCAATGCCGACGCGCCCTATGTGTTCGCCGCCATCGAGCTGGACGAGGGGCCGTGCCTGTACGGCCAGTTGCCGGGCGCGCCGCTGGATAGCGAGTCTCTGGCTGGGCGGCGCGTGTCGGTCGTCTTCCTGGAGCATGGGCCGGGCCGCAAGATCGCGGCATTCCGGCTTGATTGACCCCGGCCATTCCATCCTTTTCCGGACCACGCCGCCATGACTTATTCCGCGACCTTCGATGCCTTGCGCCAGCATTTTCCGGTGCGTCAGCACATGCTCTATCTGGACGCCGCGCACCAGACGCCGCTGGCTACGCCGGTGCGCCAGGCGCTGGACGCTTTCTATCAAGCGGCGAACCTCCATGGCGGCCCCAAACCCGCCTGGCTGCGGCGAGTGGAGCAGGTGCGCGCCCGCGTGGCGGCCTTCCTCGGCGCGCAGCCTGGCGAAGTCGCTTTCACCAAGAACACCTCGGAAGGACTGAACATCGCGGCCAACGCATTGGGCCTGACGCGCGGCGACAAGGTGCTGTTGATTGAAGGCGACCATCCGAACAATGCCTATGCCTGGCTCAACCTGGTCCGCCAGGGCGTCGAGGTGCAGTTCATCCCGCTGCGGCGGGGCGTGGCCGATGCGGCGCTGTTCGCGCCGCACATGGACGCCCGCACGCGCGCGGTGTCCTTGTCGCACGTCACCTTCCACGCTGGCCATCGGCACGATATCGCCGGCATCGGCGCGCTGTGCCGCGAGCGCGGCGTGCCGATGGTGGTGGACGCGATGCAGTCGGCGGGCGTGGTGCCGATCGATGTCAAGGCCATGGGGATTTCCATCCTGGCGGCGGGGTGCCACAAGGGGCTGCTGGTGCCGCAGGGGCTGGGCCTGCTGTACGTGGACCAGGACCTGTTGGGCCAGATGCGCCCCGCGTACCTGGCCTTGTCGGCATTGGCGCGTCCGCCCGCCGATCTGGTCGCCGACCCATCCGACCTGGGCTTGCGCGAGGACGCTGGGCGCTTCGAGACGGGCAACTACAACCTGCCCGACATCCACGCGCTGGAGGCGGCGCTGGATCTGATCGAGAGCGTGGGCGTGGCCGGCATCGAGGCTCACGTGCTGGCGCTGGGGGATCGTTTGATCGAACGGATGGACGCGCTTGGCGTGAAGCTGGTCGGTCCGCGCGAACGCGCCCGACGCGCCCACATCTACGTATTGGCGCTGCCGACGCAGCCATGGTTGGAGTATCTGACGGGCGAGGGCGTGCGGGTGTCGCCCGAACGGGACGGCATCCGCGTCTCGTTCGGACTCTTCAATGCGGCGGACGACGTGGATCGTTTCGCCCAGCTGGTGGAAGCCGGGCTGCGGACGCGGACCTTGGCCTGACGGCGCGCCGCTGTCGGCGCGCGCAACAGCCGGACATCGATCCGGCGAGATGTCTGAACATCAAGGGGAACATCATGAACATCCATCACCTGCGTCGCTGGTCCGTCGCCATGGGCGCCGCCTTGCTGGGCGTCTCCAGCGCCTGGGCGCAGCCACTGGAGGGCACGCTGGGCAAGATCAAGGAGACCGGAACGATGACGCTGGGCTACCGCGAATCCTCGGTGCCGTTCTCGTTTCTGGACGGCGAGCAGAAACCGGTGGGATTCTCCCTGGACCTGTGCGCCGCCATCATCGAACGCGTCCAGCGCCAGCTCGACCTGCCCAAGTTGATCGTCAAGCAGGTGGCGGTGAATTCGTCGAACCGCATCCCGCTGGTGGTCAATGGCACAGTCGACATCGAATGCGGCGGCACGGCCAACAATCTGGCCCGCCAGAAGCAGGTGTCGTTCTCGGTGGCCACCTTCGCCGGCCAGCCGCGCTGGCTGGCGCGCGCCGACGCCGGACTGAAGACGCCGGCCGACCTGACGGGCAAGACCGTGGTCGTGACGCAGGGGTCGAACGCGGTCGGCTTTGTGCGTCGCATCAACGAGGAAGGCAAGCTGGGGCTGAACGTCATCCAGGCCAAGGACCATGGTGAGTCGATGCTGACGCTCGGCAGCGGTCGCGCCGCGGCCTTCCTGGAAGACGACATCCTGCTGGCCGGCGAGCGCGCCAATGCCCGCGATCCCTCCGCCTATGCCTTCCTGGAAGGCGGCTACGAGGTCGGCTACTACGGCCTGATGTTCAAGAAGGGCGACGCGGCCTTCAAGTCGCTGGTCGACGGAGTGCTGACCGGCATGATGAAGGACGGCTCGTTCGAGCGTGCCTACCATAAATGGTTCGAATCGCCGATTCCGCCGCGTGGCGTGAACCTGGCGTTCCCCATCTCCGACAAGCTGCGCGAGCGGATCGCCAATCCCAGCGACAAAGTCGATTTCTGACTATGTTCAGCGTACTGCTCGAAGAACTGCCCGACGGCGGCGGACGCTATCTGGACTGGCTGCTGTCGGGGCTGGGCTGGACGGTGTTCCTGGCGCTGGCGGGCTGGGCGATCGCCTTCGCGCTGGGCGTGGCGGTGGGCTGCGGGCGCACCGCCAGGAGCAGGCCGGTCGCGCTGGCGGCGCGGCTGTACGTCGAGGTGTTCCGCAATGTGCCGGTGATCGTGCAGATGTTCGTGTGGTATTTCGTCGTGCCGGAATTGTTGCCGCGCGCCTGGGGCCAGGCGATCAAGGAGATACCGCCGCCCTGGGGCAGCGTGATTCCCGCGCTGCTGGGCCTGGCGCTTTACACTGCCGCGCGCGTGGCCGAGCAGGTCAAGGCCGGCCTGGAAGCGCTGCCGCGCGGCCAGCGCATGGCGGCCGACGCGCTGGGCATGCGCGGTTTGCAAGCCTACCGGCTGGTGTTGCTGCCGCAGGCGCTGCGCATCATCGTGCCGACGCTGACCAGCGAGGTGATGGGCGTGTTCAAGAACAGTTCGGTGGCGCTCACCATCGGCGTGCTGGAATTGACGGCGCAGGCGCGCCAGATCAACGAATTCACGTTCCAGACCTTCCAGGCCTTCGGCGCGGCCACGCTGGCCTATCTGCTGCTGGCCTTGATGGTGTATGCGGTGATGCGCCTGATCGAGCGGCGGCTGACGATACCCGGCAATGAGCCGGCGCCCGCCGTCCGCAGTCGTGGCCGCGCCGGTAAATCGCTCAAGGAGGTCTGAGACCGTCATGGACAGCTTCGACTTCGGCGTCATTTCCCGCGCTGCGCCGTATCTGATGGACGGCCTGGCGTTTTCGCTGAAGCTCACCGCCAGCAGCTTCGCCTGCGGCCTGGCGCTGGGCATCGCCCTGGCGCTCGTGCGTCACTTGCGGGTTCCGCTGCTGGCGCCGCTGGCCACGGGCTACGTGACGCTGATGCGGGCGATACCGCTCATCATGGTGCTGTTCTGGTTCTTCTTCCTGGCGCCGCTATTGCTCATGTGGGCCACGGGCGCGCCCAGGCCGGTGCCGATCGGGCCGGTGTACACCGCCTTCATCACCTTCGCGATGTTCGAGGCGGCCTACTACGCGGAAATCATCCGCGCCGGGCTGAACGCCGTGCCCAAGGGGCAGTACGAAGCCTGCCGCGCCCTGTCCATGTCCACGATGAAAACCTATTGGCTGGTGATCCTGCCGCAAGTGCTGCGCTCGGTCAGTCCGATCCTGCTGACCCAGACCATCATCCTGTTCCAGGACACGTCGCTGGTGTATGTGCTGTCCGTTACCGACCTGCTGGGCGCGGCGTCCAAGATCGCGCAGCGCGACGCGCGCCTGGTCGAGCTGTACCTGGCGGTTGCTGCGATGTACCTGCTGATCTGCGCCTGCGCGTCGCAGGCGGTGGCCTGGCTGCGCAAGCGCACCGCGGCGGCGGCGGCCTGAACCCTGCATTTTTCCAATCCCACGGAGGTCCGCGCCATGAATGCTCCCATGCCAGCCACGCCCGCAGTGCAATTGCGCAAGCTCAACAAGCATTTCGGCGATTTTCATGTCTTGAGGGACATAGACCTGCAGGTCGGGGAAGGAGAGCGCGTGATCGTCTGCGGTCCTTCCGGTTCGGGCAAATCCACCATGATCCGGTGCGTCAACGGCCTGGAGGGCTATACCGACGGCGAGATCCTGTTGCATGGGCAGGCCTTGCCGGAATCCGGCGAGGCGTTGTCGCGCGCGCGCCGGGATGTGGGCATGGTGTTCCAGAATTTCAACCTGTTCCCCCATCTGACTGTGCTGGAAAACTGCATGCTGGCCCCGGCGCACTGCCTGGGCGTGTCCCGGCAGGAGGCGCGGGAACGTGCCGAGCTTTACCTGGACCGTGTGCGCGTGGCCAACCAGGCCGGCAAGTATCCAGGCCAGCTGTCGGGCGGCCAGCAGCAGCGCGTCGCCATCGCCCGCGCGTTGTGCATGCACCCTCGGATCATGCTGTTCGACGAACCCACGTCGGCGCTGGATCCGGAAATGGTGAAGGAAGTGCTGGACACGATGCTGACGCTGGCGGCCGACGGCATGACCATGATCTGCGTCACGCACGAGATGGGCTTCGCGCGGCAGGTGGCCGATCGGGTGGTGTTCATGGACCAGGGCGCGGTGGTGGAAACCGGGACGCCGGAACAACTGTTCGGCGCGCCGGCGCACGAACGCACGCGGCGGTTCCTGGAGCAGATCCTGCATTAAGGAGCACGGAGCGGCCACCGACGCATCAACGCCTGATTAGCGTGGTTTTTATTATATTGATGCGCGCGAATATAATCTCCGAAATGGTTCGATGATATCGTTCTAATGGCGGTTATGTTTTATTATCAGAATAATCAATAATCATTTTAGATTCATTTTCCTGGTGTGTGGACCTAGCATAGGATCAGGTCGCTGGTGATATGCCGGCGTCTGTTCTGCCATTATCAACCTCAAGGAAAATGCAATGTCTTCCATACCCGCGCGCACCCTCAGAACCCCTCGGGCAAGGAGCACGGATGTCACCGCGCTCATCCCGGATTTTCCCTTTGAATATGGAAAGTTCCTGGACCGATCCGGCAGGAACGCACTGTGCACTGTTGCCAATGCCCATTATGGCAAGCAGGTCCTGGTCGTGGGCGCCGGAGTATCCGGAATGGTGTGCGCCTACGAACTGATGCGCATGGGCCTGCATCCCGTGGTGCTGGAGGCATCCGACCGCATTGGCGGTCGCCTGTATTCAAAGAAACTGGGAAATCCGGGCGATGGGGTTATCTGCGAACTGGGAGGCATGCGATTTCCCGTATCGGCCAAGGCGCTCTTTCATTATTTTGAAAAGGTGGGCGTGAAAGCCAATATGGGGGATTTTCCAAACCCCGGGACGGAAGCCGCGATCAGCACCGTTGTCGACTACCTGGGCGAGCCACCCGTCTATTACGAGGCCACGGGCAACGATTTTCCGAAGCCTCCCGAGTACGCCCAGATAGAAGAAGAATTCTTCACGACTTTTCTCGGCGGCGAGCCCTTCCATTTCGCCGAGATGGAAGCGGCCATGACGGAAGGCTCCATCGATCTCGTCAAGATAAAAACGCTCTGGAACAAGATCGTCGACGATAACGGCGCAACCTGGGACGACAAGAGCTTCCTTCGCGCCCTGCAGGAACTGTCCGGCTGGGACGAGGCGCAGATCAATCTGTTCGGCCAGATCGGCTTTGGAACGGGCGGGTGGAACACTGATTTCCCCAACTCGATCCTGGAATTGCTGCGCGTCATCTATGGCGGCCTGGACGCCGATCACCGGCTGGCCTATGACGGGGCCTCCAGCATGCCCGAGCGCTTGTGGTCCATGCCCGCGAGCACGCTGGGCGATGACGTGGCGCACTGGCCCGCGGGTACCAGCGTGGAAACGCTGACCCGGCAGGCGATGCCCGATCCGTTCTGCAAGGAAGTCCGGCATATCGCGCCCAAGCCGGGCGGCGGCTTCACGGTGAAGTTCGTCGACACGCGTACGCAGGAGGCGTTCAGCCGGGAATTCGACTGCGTTGTCTACACGCCCCATGTGCGCGTGCTCGACAAGCTGCGCTATGCCGATGGCGCCGCGAGCCTCGAGCAGATGAATCCGCTGCTGCCCGAGGGAACGTGGGAGGCGGTGATGAATACCCATTACATGCAGTCGACCAAGATCTTCGCGTCGACGACGACGCCGTTCTGGGAGGAACGCGATCCCGTCGACGGCAAGCGGAAAATGAGCGTCACCCTGTCCGACCGGCTGACCCGGGGCACCTACCTAGTGGACTATGGCCCCAGCCTGGGCGCCTACCGGGGCAGCGGAATGTTCCTTTCCTATACATGGAATGACGATGCGCTCAAATTCCAGGGGCATCTTCCCGCCCCGGAAACGCTGTGCACCAATCTGCTGGAATCCATCTATCCAAAGGCCGACATCAGCGGTTTTTACGCAGGCTCGGATACCTTCGCGAAAATGAGTTGGGAAAATGAGCCCCATTATCTTGGCGCGTTCAAGATGAATTTGCCTGGGCAGTATGAATATCAGCGGAGGATATTCTCCCAATTCATGCAGGGCATTGAAGACAATGCGCCGTATGGATTCATCCTGGCGGGCGACGATGTGTCGTGGACGGGAGGGTGGGCCGAAGGGGCCGTGACCACAGCGATCAATGCGGTTCACAAGGCCGCCGTCCTGTTTGGCGGCGGCAGCCAGACCGGCAATCCCGGCCCGATTGATGCTTGGGACACGCTCAAGCCCATAGTGCGGTCTTGATCCGCCGTTTGCATTGAACCCGAGGCCGCTCACGGCCTCATGGCGATCGCTTGGGATGGTTTTCTTCTGGCCTTGTGCACCGGGGCGTGATGCCTCGGTGCATTTTTTTGCCGTGTGCATGCGTCGCTGCCCGGAGGAGCGGCAGTTCTCGCTAACCGCCGCGCCTTACTCGATGTTCTGGGCCTGTTCCCGCATCTGCTCGATCAGCAGCTTCAGATCCATGGCCGCGCGCGTCACGTCCATGCTGCCGGCCTTGGAGCCCAGCGTATTGGCTTCGCGGTTCATTTCCTGGAACAGGAAATCCAGCCGCTTGCCGGCGCTGCCGGCGTTCTTCTTGCCCGACGCCGGCTTGCCGCCGCCGTCGCCCAGCAGGTGGCGCAGTTCTTCCAGATGCGAGCGCAGTCGCGACAGCTCTTCGGCCACGTCGATGCGCAGCGCGAACAGATTGGCTTCCTGGGCCAGCCGTTCGGACAGCTCGGCGCCCGAGATGTGATTGAAGCCGCCGGGGAAGGCGGTTTCCACGCTCTCGCGCAGCTTGGCGGCCAGCTTCTCGCGATGCTCGGCCAGCAATTGGGGCAGGTGGCTTTCCACGGTCTCGACGATGCGGCCCACGCCGTCGGCGCACTCGCGCATCATCGCGGCCAGGCGCAGGCCTTCGCGCTCGCGGCCCTCCTGCAACTGCGTCAGCGCCTGCTGGGCGGCCTGCAGGCAGGCGGCGCCCCAGACCTGAGGATCGAGCGCGTCGTTGCCGCGTTGGCCAGGCCAGTTGAACAGTTCCACCAGGCGGGGCGAGGCGATGTCCGGCAGGATGCGGCGCGCGGCCTGCAGCTGCTCGGACAGCGTCTCGAGCCAGGCCGGGTCGAGCCGGGACATGTCGGCGCTGGCATTGCGCGTGAAGGACACGCGGATCTCGACCTTGCCGCGCGCCAGTTGCGCCGTCAGCAGTTCGCGCAGCGGCGTTTCCACATGGCGCAGCTCGTCGGGCAGGCGGAAATACAGGTCGAGGAAGCGGCTGTTGACGCTGCGCAGTTCGAGCGCCAGCGTGCCTTGCTCCAGGTCTGCCTTGGCGTTGCCGAAGGCGGTCATGCTGCGGATCATGGTGTGTCTATCCTGTTCTTTGCCGGAGGGATGGCGCGTCGCGGCCGCCTGCACAGGGCGTTCGCGGGCGCACGAGCGCCAATATCGCGGCAGGATACTCCATGCCGCCGCATTTTGCGGTGTTACCGGGCAGGGCGCCGGGTTTCGTCCGGACGCAAGCCCTTACAATGCCGCCATCTGAATTCTTGCCTTGGAGTCATCGTGACCACAACCCCCGCCATTGCCCGCCCGTCTGGCCGCGCCGTCGACGAATTGCGCCCCTTCAGCCTGGAGCGCGGCTTCACGCGCTATGCGGAAGGCTCCGTGCTGGTCAAGGCCGGCAACACCCATGTGCTGTGCACGGCCAGCGTGCTGGAGAAGGTGCCGCCGTTCCTCAAGGGCAAGGGCGAGGGCTGGGTCACGGCCGAATACGGCATGTTGCCACGCGCCACGCACACGCGCGGCGATCGCGAGGCCGCGCGCGGCAAGCAGAGCGGCCGCACCCAGGAAATCCAGCGCCTGATCGGCCGCAGCCTGCGGGCGGTGTTCGACATGCGCGCGCTGGGCGAGCGCACGCTGCACCTGGACTGCGATGTGCTGCAGGCCGATGGCGGCACGCGCTGCGCCAGCATCACCGGCGCCTGGGTGGCGGCGTCCGACGCGATCGCGCTGCTGATGAAGCGAGGCGACCTGGCCGCCAGCCCGATTCGCGACGCGGTGGCGGCGGTGTCCGTGGGGCTGGTGCAGGGCCGCCCGGTGCTGGACCTGGATTACGAGGAAGATTCGGCCTGCGACGCCGACGTTAACGTCATCATGACGGGCGGCGGCGCGTTCGTGGAAGTGCAGGGCACGGGCGAGGGCGCGACCTTCACCCGCGCAGAGCTGGACCGTATGCTGGAGCTGGCCGAGGGCGGCATCGCCGGGCTGGTGCGGGCACAGCGGGCCGCGCTGGCCGGCTGACTCAACCTTTGAGCGGGCTGGCGCGCGATGCGTGGCCAGTCCGTGACAGCCCAGGCCCGTTCCGGGCTGGGCCGTCCCGCCGGCTTCAACCCAGCAGCTGCCCCAGGGTCTGCGCCTTTTCAAGGCTCCACACCGTGTCGATCAGCGTGCGCAGTTCGCCTTCCGTGGCGGCGTCGGCGTAGCGTCCCAGGCGCAGCGTCTTGTCTTCGATCTCGGCGCGGGACAGCGTGTTGCCGGGATCGCCCTTGGGTTCGTCCACGCGGCTGCGCAACTGGCGCCCGTCGCGGGTATGGACCGTGACCTTGCCGATCCAGCGCTGGGGGTAGGCGGCGTCCACTTCGGGATCCAGCTCCATTACGACGCGTTGGCGGAACGCCGCCACCCGTTCATCGTCCAGTCCGGCGTCGAATTCCGCCAGCCCGGCGCGGCCCTGCAGCGCAACCAGCGCCAGCACCGTGCCCATCGAGAACTTGGATTGATGCACGGTGCGCGGATCGGTCACCGGCCCCAGCACGTCGATCGCGCCCTGGTGCACGTGCGTGACCACGCGCTCGATATCGTCCGGGCTCAGTCCATGCTCGCGCAGCGCCTGTTGCAGCGCATCGGCCGCCGGATGCGTGTGGCGGCAGGAGGCGTGGTACTTGAACGAGGTTTCGGCCAACGCCCAGCGCGTGCCCAGCCGGTCGCACAGCTTGGACGGATCGGCGTCGCGCGACATGCCCGCGGCCATGCCCTGGGGGCCTTCCAGGATGTGGCGGGCGCCGGTGAATCCGTCGCGCGCCAGGTAGGCGGCGGTCAGGCCGTCGGCGGCGGCCTTGGCGGTGTGCAGCTGCTTGGAATCGGCGGCGTCGCGCAGGAATTCCCATAACCCGGCCGCCTGGGTGCCGGCCGAGCCCAGCGCGTGCAGCATCTGCCCGGCGTCCAGGTTCAGCAGCCGGCCCACGGTGACGGCGGCGGCGATGGTGCCGGCGGTGCCGGTGGTGTGAAAGATCTTGTAGTGCGAACGGCCGAGAAATTCGCCGACGCGGATGCCGACCTCGTAGCCGGCCACGGCGGCGGTCAGCAGGTCGCGTCCCGAGCGCCCCAGCGCCTGGGCCACGGCCAGCGCTGGCGGGAACACCACGGCGGCGGGGTGGAACACCGAGCCGTTGTGCACGTCATCCTGCTCGACCACGTGCGCGGCGGCGGCATTGACCATGGCCGCGAACAGCGGCGTGGTGCGCCGGCGGGTGATCAGCACCTCGCTGGGGCCGTCGGCCGGGCCCATGGCGGCGGCATAGCGCTCGATCGCCAGCACCGCTGGCGCCGAGGCGCCAGCCAGGATGGAGGCCAGGCAGTCCAGCAGCAGATCCTCGGCGCGCCGCAGCACCGGCGCGGGAATGTCCTCGTAGCGCAGCCCGGCCGCGAAGGCGGCCAGCTCGGCGCTCAGGTGGGGGGTGTGGGAGGCGTTTGTCATCGTCAGAAGGAGCGGGGCAGGCCCAGAATGTGTTCGGCCACGTAGGACAGGATCAGGTTGGTGGAGATCGGCGCCACCTGATACAGACGGGTCTCGCGGAACTTGCGCTCCACATCGTATTCGTTGGCGAAGCCGAAGCCGCCGTGGAACTGCAGGCAGGCGTTGGCTGCTTCCCAGGAGGCGTCGGCGGCCAGCAGCTTGGCCATGTTGGCCTGCGCGCCGCAGGGCTCGTGGGCGTCGAACAGGCGGCAGGCTTCGAAGCGCATCAGGTTGGCGGCCTCGACGTTGACGTAGGCGCGCGCGATGGGAAACTGCACGCCCTGGTTCTGACCGATGGGGCGGCCGAACACGGTGCGCTCCTTGGCGTAGGCCGCGACCTTGTCGATGAACCAGTAGCCGTCGCCGATGCATTCGGCGGCGATCAGCGTGCGCTCGGCGTTCAGGCCGTCCAGGATGTACTTGAAACCCTTGCCTTCCTCGCCGATCAGGTTCTCGACCGGGATTTCCAGGTTGTCGAAGAACAGTTCGTTGGTCTCGTGATTGACCATGTTGGGAATCGGGCGCACCGTCATGCCGTGCTTGATCGCGTGGTGCAGATCCACCAGGAAGATCGACATGCCCTCGGACTTGCGCGTCACCTGATCCAGCGGCGTGGTGCGCGCCAGCAGGATCATCAGGTCGGAGTGCTGCACGCGCGAGATCCAGACCTTCTGGCCGTTGATCACGTAGCGGTCGCCTCGGCGCACGGCGGTGGTCTTGATCTTGGTGGTGTCGGTGCCGGTGGTGGGTTCGGTCACGCCCATCGACTGCAGGCGCAGCTCGCCGGTGGCGATGCGCGGCAGGTATTCGCGCTTCTGCGCCTCGGAGCCGTGGCGCAGCAGCGTGCCCATGTTGTACATCTGGCCGTGGCAGGCGCCGGAATTGCCGCCGCTGCGGTTGATTTCCTCCATGATGACCGAGGCCTCGGTCAGGCCCAGGCCGGAGCCGCCGTATTCCTGGGGGATCAGCGCGGCCAGCCAGCCGGCCTCGGTCAGCGCGCGGACGAATGTCTCGGGATAGCCGCGTTCTTCGTCGATCTTGCGGAAGTACTCGCCGGGGAACTGGGAACACAGGTCGCGCACGGCTTCGCGGATGTCCTGGTAGGCGTGGGAGGCTTGGGGCATGGGGGCTTCTTGGATCGTGATGGATGGAAATTCGGTACAGGATGGACTGTGCCGCAAGGCGCCGGGGCTGCCAATTCACAATTCATTAACACGGCCTTGCTCCGCGCCTAAGCGCGCGATCATGACAAGGGTTTGTCATGCAAGGGGCCGGGTTGTGTCAAGAATTTGCCAAACTGCGTCCGCATAATCATCCGCGATGTGCCCTGGAGGCAGGGCGATAGGATGAATATGCGGAAGAATCTGAGAGTCACCACGGCCTTGTCGGCGATCCTGGCCTTGTTCGTGGTGCTGTTCGCGGCGGCCGCCGCCGCGGGCATCGCGGTGCTGCGCGACAATCGCGCCGATATTGAAGCGCTGGGCAAGGGCAGCATCGAGCGCGCCAGCGACCTGGCCGACATGACCAGCCGGCTGTTCCAGGCGCGCGCGGCGCTGACCGATGCCAAGACGGCGATGGAAGGCGGGCTGGAAGAGGCGCGCAATGCCTCGCTCAAGCAGTCCGAGACCCTGCTCAAGCAGGCCGCCGACAGCCTGGCGCGGCTGCGCGCCAATCCGGACGCCAGCGCGCAGGGCGCGCCGCTGTTCGACCAGATGCTGGCCGCCTATGCGGCCTTCGCCGACCAGACCCTGGCGCCCATGCAGAAGGCGATACAGGGCTGGAACGGCATCGAGGTGAATCGCCTGGTCGACAAGGTGCTGCCGGGCAGCGGCAGCGCCTACGTCAGGCAGGCCGAGGCCTACCAGGCCTATGCCCGCCAGCGCGGCGAGGCGGCGGTAGCCGGCGCCAGCGATACCCTGGCCAGGGTTATCCTGGTGGCGGCGGTGGTGCTGGGGCTGGTGGTGCTGCTGGCCGTGCTGATCCGGCTGGCGTTCCGGCGCGGCATCCTGCGCCCGCTGAACGAGGCCGGCGCGCATTTCGACCGCATCGCCGACGGCGACCTGACCGGCGCGATCGCGCTGCGTGGCGACAACGAGATCGGCGTGCTGTATTCGGCCATGCGCCGCATGCAGACCGGCTTGACCGAGGCGGTGGCCTCGGTGCGCCACGGCGTCGAGGAGATCCATACCGGCTCGGGCGAGATCGCCGCGGGCGGCGCCGACATGTCCGACCGCACCGCGCGCCAGGCAGGCTCCTTGCAGGAAGCCGCCGCCAACATGACGCAACTGGCGCACACCGTGCAGCTGACCGCTGGCAACGCCGACCAGGCCAGCCGCCAGGCGCAGAGCGCCACGCAACTGGCCCAGCGCGGCGGCCAGGCGGTCGACGAAGTGGTGCAGAGCATGCGCGGCATCGCCGACAGCGCGCGGCGCATCGGCGAGATCGTGGGCGTGGTCGACAGCATCGCCTTCCAGACCAATATCCTGGCGCTGAACGCGGCGGTCGAGGCAGCGCGCGCCGGCGAGCAGGGCAAGGGCTTCGCCGTGGTGGCGGGCGAGGTGCGTTCGCTGGCCCAGCGCAGCGCGCAGGCGGCCAAGGAAATCAAGGGCCTGATCGACGATTCGGCGGCGCGGGTCGAGGCCGGCGTGCGTCAGGTGGGCCTGGCCGGCGACACGATGCGCGACATGATGGTGTCGGTGGACCGCGTGACGCAGATCGTGGCCGAGATCTCCAGCGCCACGGCCGAGCAGGCCGCGGGCATCGCCTCGGTCAACCTGGCCGTGGCCGACGTGGAGCGCTCCACGCAGGAGAACGCCGCCATGGTCGAGCAGACGGCGGCGGCGGCTGCCGCGCTGGAAAGTCAGGCGCAGGCCCTGCGGCGCGCCGTGGCGGTGTTCCAGATCGCCGAAGGCGAGGACGAGGCGCGGCAGGCCTCAGCCGCCGGCGAGCTGCGCCAGGGATCCGCCGCCATAGCGCTCGCTCACCAGCGACAGGTTCCCATGCTTGACCTTGTGCTTGACGTGCGCGGCGGCCGACGCGATGTCCTCCGGGCGGATGCGCTCGCATAGGGAAGGCGTGACCGTCAGCGCGCCCACGCCGAGGGTCACGAAGGGGAAGAAGCGCGGCACGCCGTAGCGGTCCTCGGCCTCGATGCCGCCGTTGCGGCGGCCTTCGTCGTCGTAGAGGTCCATGGCACGGTCGTTGAATTCGGCGATGATGCGCTGCACCCGCTCCATCCAGTCGGGGCTGCGCAGCAGCACCACGAAATCGTCGCCGCCGACATGACCGACGAAGTCGCGCAGCGGATCGCAATGCCGCTTGATGACCTCGGCGGTCAGCAGGATCATGTCGTCGCCGCGCCAGTAGCCATAGACGTCGTTGAAGGGCTTGAAGTTGTTCAGGTCGCCATAACAGACGGTGAAGTCCTCGGCGTCGTCCAGCAGGGTGGCGATGTGCCGGCTGATGGGGATGTTGCCGGGCAGCGAGGTCAGCGGGTTGGCGTAGCGGGCGGCCTCGATGCGCATCTCGGTGACCGAGCGCACCAGCGTCTCGCCGGTGGCCAGGCCGTCGTAGCGGCCGTCGCGGGTGATGATCAGCCCGTCCATCAGGTAGCGCTGGTCTTCGGAGATCAGTACGTGGCTGAGCTGGTCGATCGATACGTTCAGATCGACCAGCACCGGCTCGCCGTTCATGAAGGTGGAGCAGGTGTCCCGGCCGAACAGCTCGCGCGTGTAGCGCTGCGCGTAGTGCTCGGAGAAATCGCGGCGGTTGATGATGCCGACCGGGCGGTTGTCGGCGTCGATCACGGCCACGGCGTGCAGGTGCTTGTGTTCCATGAACAGGCGGTGCACGTCGTCATTGGTGTGCTTGTCCAGCAGGGCGGCGGGCGCCTCGACCTTCAGGCTGGCGGCGGTGCCGCCCGCCGAGCGTTGGGCCAGTGGCGTGGGCGTGCGCACCCGCAGCGAATCGCGCAGCGGCTGCGTCAGCTCGGTCAGCAGCGCCTCTTCGGGGCGGCCCAGCAGCCAGCCCTGGGCGTAGCGGATGTCCAGCTCGCGCACCACGGCCAGGTCCTCGGCCGTCTCGATGCCTTCGGCCACGATGGCGGTGCCCAGGTGCTGGGCGACCTTGAGGATGGCGCGCACCATGTTCTGCTTGCGGTCGTCCTGGCCGATGCCACGGAAGAAGTAGCGGTCGATCTTGACCAGATCGGGCTGCATCTCGGCCCACAGCTGCAGGTTGGAATTGCCCACGCCGTAGTCGTCCAGCGCGATGCGCATGCCGTAGTCGCGCAGGCAGGCGAAGGCGCCGCCCAGCGCGGCCATGTGCTCGGACAGCGGATCCTGCTCGGTCAGCTCGACGATGATGCTGGTGGGTTCGAGCGCGCAATCCTTGAGCAGCCGCAGCGGCATTTCGTCGCCCCACAGCGTCCAGTAATGGATCAGGGCGGAGCCGGACAGGTTCAGGAACAGCTTGCCCTGGGCACGTGCTTCATGGAAGCCATGGGCGCCGGCGCGGAAGCTGGCCAGTTCCAGCTGGGGATGCAGGCCCTGGCGGCGGGCCTCGGCAAACAGGGCGTCGGGAAAGTGCAGCGCCGAGTCCAACGGGCCGCGGATCAGGCTTTCATGGCCGTAGATGCGGCTTTGGGCCAGGTCGATGACGGGTTGGAAGCGGGGTTGCAGGAGGCGTTCGCGCAAGATGCCGGCCAGACTGGCGTGACCAGACCCCACTGCCGGAATGGAATGGGGAGCGCCGGCCGCAACCGGCCGGGGCAAAGCGTGAAGAGAGTTCATCGCCGGTGCGTCAGATACGATCAGTGACAAGATTATCCATAGTGACAATAAAATATGTCGGTCTTGTTGCGCGATTGCCATATTCATCATTCTTCCTGCGCTGGCGCAACAGCGGCATGGCACGCCGGGGCGGGCAGGGCGGCGGCGGCCGGCTCCCTTACAATGCCGCCATGACTTCCCCCAAGATTCCCGAATCGCTGCGCCGCGTGGTGCTGGCGTCCAACAATGCCGGCAAGCTGCGTGAGTTTTCCGCCTTGTTCGCCCCGCTGGGCATGGAGCTGGTGCCCCAGGGCGAGCTGGGCGTGCCCGAGGCCGAAGAGCCGCACGTCACCTTCATCGAGAACGCGCTGGCCAAGGCCCGCCACGCCAGCCGCCTGACGGGGCTGCCGGCCCTGGCCGACGACTCCGGCCTGTGCGTGGCCGCGCTGCAGGGCGCGCCCGGCGTGTATTCGGCGCGCTACGCCAAGATGCATGGCGGCGAGAAATCCGACCTGGCCAACAACGCGTTGCTGGTCCAGAAGCTGGCCGGCCTGGCCGACCGGCGCGCCTGGTACGTGGCGGTGCTGGCGCTGGTGCGGGCCGAGAACGATCCGTGTCCGCTCATCGGCGAAGGCCATTGGCATGGCGAGATCATCGACCAGCCCGAGGGCGCCAACGGCTTTGGCTACGATCCGCATTTCTACCTGCCCGACCTGGGCCTGACCGCCGCCTCGCTGGACCCGGCCGAAAAGAACAGCGTCAGCCACCGCGCCCGCGCGCTGCGCGAGCTGCTGGGCAAGCTCAACCAGGCCTGAGCGGCGCGCCGCCCTTCCTGCATTCGCATCGCAGCATGTCCATCACCATTCCCATCCGCGCTGAATCGGGCGCTTCGCGCCCGCGCCTGGCGACGGGCTCCGCCCTGACCAGCCTGCCGCCACTGTCGCTCTATGTGCACGTGCCCTGGTGTGTGCGCAAATGCCCGTACTGCGACTTCAATTCGCACGCCGCGCCGGGAGAGGGCATTCCGGAACGCGCCTACCTGGACGCGCTGCGCAGTGATCTGGAACAGGCGCTGCCCGGCATCTGGGGCCGGCAGGTCGTGTCGGTGTTCATCGGCGGCGGTACGCCCAGCCTGCTGTCGGCCGCCGGGCTGGACGAGCTGCTGGCGATGTTGCGCGCCTGCCTGAACCTGTGGCCGGACGCCGAGATCACGATGGAAGCCAACCCCGGCACCGCCGAGGCCAGCCGCTTCCGGGACTATGCCGCCAGCGGCGTGACGCGCTTTTCGCTGGGCATCCAGAGCTTCGATGACGTCCAGCTCAAGAAGCTGGGCCGCATCCACGACGCCGCCCAGGCCCGCGCCGCGATCGAGATGGCGCAGCGCGCCGTGTCGCGCGTCAACCTGGATCTGATGTTCGCCTTGCCGGGCCAGACGCTGGCGGCCTGTACGGACGATCTGCGCCAGGCGCTGGCCTTCGGCACCGAGCATCTGTCGCTCTATCACCTGACGATGGAGCCGAACACGGTGTTCGCCAAGTTCCCGCCCGAGGATTTGCCGGACGACGATACCAGCGCCGCCATGCAGGACCTGGTCGAAACCGAGCTGGCCACGGCGGGCCTGGCGCGCTACGAGGTGTCCGCCTACGCCCGGTCGGGCGCGCGTTGCCGTCATAACCTGAATTACTGGGAATTCGGCGACTACCTGGGCATCGGTCCGGGCGCGCATGGCAAGCTGTCTTTCCATGATCGCATCGTGCGCGAGGCGCGCCTGCGCAACCCGGAATCCTGGATGCAGGCCGCCGCCGCGCGCGACGGCAGCCATCTGGCCGAAAGCCGACAGGTCGGGCCGGACGAGCTGCCCTTCGAGTTCATGCTGAACGCCTTGCGCCTGAAGGACGGCGTGGCGGCGACCCTGTTCAGCGAGCGCACCGGCCTGTCGCTGGCCGTCATCGCGCACCAATTGGAGGCAGCGGCCAAACGCGGCCTGCTAGACGCCGATCCCACCCGCCTGCAGGCGACCTCCCTGGGCTGGCGCTTCCTGAACGATCTGCAGGAAATGTTCCTGTAGCAAAAAAGCACCAAGATGGGGCGTTCATGCCCCATCTTTTGCACCATATTGGTGCTACATTTTCCTTCTTACTCGCCGTTGTCCCCGGGGATTCCCTGAGGCCAAACCTGGCACGCTTATTGCTTCCCTCTTTCATGCCAGTCGAGCGGCAGCGCCCTCGACCCTTTTATCTAATGGAGATGACATGGCAAGCCCGAAAGACGTCCTGAAACAGATCGCCGACAACGAAGTCAAATTCGTCGACTTCCGCTTTACCGACACCGTGGGCCGCGAGCACCACGTGTCCGTGCCCACGAGCGCGATCGATGAAGACAAGCTGGAAAGCGGGCAAGCCTTCGACGGTTCGTCGATCGCCGGCTGGAAGGGCATCGAAGCCTCGGACATGCTGCTCATCCCCGATCTGTCCACCGCCAACATGGATCCGTTCCGCGAAGAGCCGACGCTGATCCTGTCCTGCGACGTGGTCGAACCTTCGGACCTGAAGGGCTATGACCGCGATCCGCGCTCGCTGGCCAAGCGCGCCGAAGCCTACCTGAAGTCCTCGGGCCTGGGCGATACCGCCTACTTCGGTCCGGAACCCGAATTCTTCGTGTTCGACGGCGTGACCTGGAACACCGACATGTCGGGCACCTTCGTCAAGATCAAGTCGGAAGAGGCCTCCTGGTCCACCGGCCTGGACTTCGAAGGCGGCAACACCGGCCATCGTCCCTCGGTCAAGGGCGGCTACTTCCCCGTGCCCCCGGTCGATTCGTTCCAGGACATGCGTTCGGAAATGTGCCTGCTGATGGAACAGATGGGCGTGCCGGTCGAAGTGCACCACCACGAAGTGGCGGGCGCCGGCCAGCTGGAAATCGGCACCAAGTTCAGCACGCTGGTGCAGCGCGCCGACTGGACGCAGATCACCAAGTACATCATTCATAACGTGGCTCACGCCTACGGCAAGACCGCCACCTTCATGCCCAAGCCCATCGTCGGCGACAACGGTTCGGGCATGCACGTGCACCAGTCCATCTGGAAGGACGGCCAGAACCTGTTCGCGGGCAACGGCTACGCCGGCCTGTCGGACTTCGCGCTGTACTACATCGGCGGCATCATCAAGCACGCCCGCGCGCTGAACGCCATCACCAACCCGGGCACCAACTCGTACAAGCGCCTGGTTCCGCACTACGAAGCCCCGGTCAAGCTGGCCTACTCGGCCCGCAACCGCTCGGCCTCGATCCGCATCCCCTACGTCGGCAACCCGAAGGGCCGCCGCGTCGAGGCGCGCTTCCCGGACCCCCTGGCCAACCCGTACCTGGCCTTCTCGGCCCTGATGATGGCCGGCCTGGACGGCGTGCAGAACAAGATCCACCCGGGCGATCCGGCCGACAAGAACCTGTACGACCTGCCGCCGGAAGAAGACGCCAAGATCCCGACCGTGTGCGCCTCGCTGGAAGAAGCGCTGGAAGCCCTGGACAAGGACCGCGAGTTCCTGACCCGTGGCGGCGTGTTCAGCAACGACATGCTCAACGCCTACATCGACCTGAAGATGGGCGATGTGAACCGTCTGCGCATGACGACGCACCCGATCGAGTTCGACATGTACTACAGCCTATGAGGTGACGCCCACCCCCGAAGCGCCTTCGGCGCTTCCCCCTCAAGGGGGCGCAGCCAGCGGACCGGCAAAGCCGGCTCCGCGCTGCCTGGGGTGGGGAGGGCACTGCCGAGTCGTGGCGTTGTCTCCTCCCTTGAGTCGTTTGTCTCCATCGGGTTTGCGGCGGGCCGGCCTGGCCGGCTTTGCCGCGCTCCGGATGGAGTTGTGTTGATTTCTTGCGTTGCGGGTGGCGCGTAGCGCGATGGGTAACTGAGATGAATGTAGAAGCTCTAGACCTGCTCGCCACGTCCGTTTTCCTGGTGAACGGGCGCGGCCACATCGAATACGCCAATGCCGCCGCCGAGGATCTGTTCGGGCGGTCGCGCAAGCAGCTGTGCGGGCAGTCGGCCGCCACGCTGTTCGACAGCCCCGAGCACATACAGTCCTCCATCGATCGCGCCGCCGGCGGCCGCTATGCCGACGTCAGGCAGCTGGCGTTCCTGCGCCGCGCCATGGAATCGGTGGAAGTGTCGGTCACGACCGTCGGGCTGACGGGCCAGCGCTGGCCCGTGCTGATCGAGGCGCGCGAGATCGAGCAGCGCGTGCTGGCCGATCGCAGTCATCGCCTGGTCGAGGAGATCGAGGCGCACCGCGAATTGCTGCGCAATCTCGCGCATGAAGTGAAGAATCCGCTGGGCGGCCTGCGCGGCGCCGCCCAGTTGCTGGAGGCCGAGCTGCCCAACGCGGCGCTGGCCGAGTACACCCAGGTCATCATTTCCGAAGCCGACCGCCTGCAGGCGCTGGTGGACCGCCTGAGCGGACCGCAGCGCGTGCCGCTGAACGCGCGGCCGGTGAACATCCACGAGATCTGCGAGCGCGTCTGCGCGCTGATACAGGCCGAGTTTCGCGACGAGATCACGCTGCTGCGCGACTACGACGCTTCCGTGCCCGACCTGAAGGGCGATGCGGCCCGGCTGATGCAGGCGGTGCTGAACGTGGCCCGCAACGCCGCGCAGGAACTGGTGGCGCGTCCCAGGGACGCCGGCGTGGAGCATGGCCTGGTGACGCTGCGCACGCGGGTGGCGAGGCAGGTCATGCTGGCGCACCGGCAGCACCGGCTGGCGCTGGTGCTCTCGATCATTGACAACGGTCCGGGCGTGCCCGAGCACATCCGCGACCGCATTTTCCATCCGCTGGTGACAGCCCGTGCCGGCGGCACGGGACTGGGCCTGAGCCTGGCTCAGGACTTCGTGCAGCAGCACGGCGGCATCATCGAATTCGAATCCCGGCCCGGGCGCACCGAGTTCCGCCTGGTCCTTCCGATGGAGCCCGCACACTGATGAAACCCGTATGGATCGTCGACGATGACCAGGCCATCCGCTGGGTTCTTGAAAAGGCCCTGGCGCGCGCTGGCATCCCCACCCGCAGTTTTTCCCAATCGGCCGACGTGCTGGATGCCTTGGCGCGCGACGTCCCGTCGGCGCTCGTGTCGGACATACGCATGCCGGGCGGCAATGGGCTGGAGCTGTTGCGCCAGCTGAAGGAACGCCACGCCGGCCTGCCCGTGATCGTGATGACGGCCTTTGCCGACCTGGACAGCACGGTATCCGCCTTCCAGGGCGGCGCGTTCGACTACCTGGCCAAGCCCTTCGATGTGAACGAGGCGGTGGCGCTGATCCAGCGCGCGATGCAGGAGTCCTCGCAGCAGGATGAGGCCGCGCCCGGGCAGGACGAGACGCAGAACAACGAGCGCTGGATGATGACGCAGTCCTCGTCCACCGCCATGCAGGAAGTCTTTCGCGCCATCGGCCGGCTGGCCCAGTCCAAGGTCACGGTGCTGATCACGGGCGAGTCCGGCACCGGCAAGGAGCTGGTGGCGCGGGCGCTGCACGGCCATGGCGTGCGCGCCGGCGGCCCCTTCGTCGCGCTGAACGCCGCGGCGATTCCGCGCGACCTGCTGGAGGCCGAGCTGTTCGGCCACGAACGCGGCGCCTTCACCGGCGCCAACACGCTGCGCCGCGGTCGCTTCGAGGAAGCGCACGGCGGCACGCTGTTCCTGGACGAGATCGGCGACATGCCGATCGAGCTGCAGACCCGCCTGTTGCGCGTGCTGGCCGAAGGCAGCTTCTACCGCGTGGGCGGCGCCCAGCCGGTGCGCGTGGACGTGCGCATCGTCGCGGCCACCCACCAGCCGCTGGAGCAGCGGGTGGAGCAGGGCCTGTTCCGCGAGGATCTGTTCCACCGCCTGAATGTGATCCGGCTGCGCCTGCCGCCCTTGCGCGAGCGCACCGAGGACATTCCGGCGCTGGCCAATCACTTCCTGACGGCCAGCGCCCGCGCGCTGGGCGTGCCGGTCAAGCGCCTGACGCCCGAGGCGCTGGCGGTGCTGACCCGGTTCGACTTCCCCGGCAACGTGCGTCAGCTGGAGAATTTCTGTCACTGGCTGACCGTGATGGCGCCGGGGCAGACGGTGGAACCCGCCGATCTGCCGCCCGAAATCCGGGCGGTGGATTCGCAGCAGGCATCCGGCGCGCCGGCGACGCAGCGCCCTCCCGTGGCCGCCATCGGCACGGTGTTGCCGACCGCGATGCCGGCGCAGGCCGAGCCGGATGCGGCGACGCCGCGCAACTGGCAGGATCCCTTGTTGCGCGACGCGCAGCATCGGCTGGAGCGCGGCGAGCCTGCCGTCATGGCCACGCTGACGCGCCAGTTCGAAAAGATCCTGCTGCAAAGCGCGCTGGATGCCAGCCGTGGCCGACGGGTCGAGGCCGCGACGCGGCTGGGCATTGGCCGCAACACCATCACGCGCAAGCTGCGCGAGCTGGGCATCGAGGACGACTGAGGCACGGGCGCGGCATCGCGCCCGCCTTCAACCCAGCCCGAGCAGGCTTTCGCACAGCCGGGGCGACTTGAGCTTTTCCAGCCACCACTTCAATGCCTCGCCCGGCGGCTCCGCGCGCCACGCGTAGGCCACATGCTCCGTCAGGGGCATGCCTTCCTCCGTCTCGCAGATCGTCAGGAGGCCTTGCGCCAGATACGGCGCGGCCAGCGTCACCGGCAGATAGCCGCAGCCCAGGCCGCGCACCTGCGCGTCGATCTTGGCCTGCATCGTGGGCATGACCAGCACGGGCTGCTCCGACAGGATCCCGCGCGTCTGCGGCGGCAGGCCGCGGCTGGTATCGGCCACCACCACCGAGCTATAGCGGTTCAGATCGGCCGGGCCCAGCGGGCGGTCCAGCGACGCCAGCGGATGGCTGGCGGCCACGCAGAACGCGAACTGCACCTGGCCCATGGCCTGAGAGCGATACGGACCGGTCGGCTCGCCGGCCGCGCCCGCGCCGACGACCAGATCGGCGCGGCCGGAGGTCAGCGCGTCCCAGTTGCCGCTCAGCACCTCGGTGGAAAAACGCAGCGCGGTGGCGCTGCCCAGCGCCTGGAATTCCTCGATCAGGTCATACAGCGGGCGCCAGGGCAGCACGGCGCTGACGGCGATGCGCAGCTCCACCTCCCAGCCCGTGGCGATCCGCTTGACGCGGCAGGCCAGGTCGTCGAGCGATTGCAGGACGTGGCGGCCTTCCCGCAGCAGCGCCTCGCCGGCCGGGGTGAGCCGTGCGCGCTGCCCGCTGCGGTCGAACAGCAGCACGTCCAGCCCGTCCTCCAGCTTGCGGATGGCGTAGGTCACGGCCGAGGGCACCTTGCCCTGTTCACGGGCGGCCTTGGCGAAGCTGCCGTGGCGCGCGATGGCGTCCACCAGGGTCAGCAGCTCGGGAGTGATGGGCTGGGAGAGCGGGGTCATGACCATGCATTCAAAATTTATGAACGTTGTCTTCAAAAACGGGCGACAAAACCGGCCGCCATCAGGCGCAGAATATCACTCATGCCGGTTGTGCAGCCAGAAACCGCACGGCGATTCCCGCCAGAAGGTACGTCACAACCATTCATTTTATTGAAACAGGAGTCAGCCATGCTTACCATCCGCCGCAGCGCCGAACGGGGCCACGCCAACCACGGTTGGCTCGACTCGTTCCACACCTTTTCCTTCGCCAACTACTACGATCCGGCGCACATGGGCTTCGGCGCGCTGCGCGTGATCAACGATGACCGCATCGCCGCGGGTCGCGGTTTCGGCACCCATGGGCACCGCGACATGGAGATCATCACCTATGTGCTCGACGGCGCCGTCGCCCACAAGGACAGCATGGGCAGCGGCTCGACCATCCGGCCGGGCAACGTGCAGCGCATGAGCGCGGGCCGGGGTGTGCTGCATTCGGAGTTCAACCCGCTGCCGGATGCCGAAACGCATCTGCTGCAGATCTGGATCGAGCCTGACGTGGCCGGCATCGCGCCGGAGTACGAGGAGCGTGAATTCAGCGATGCGCAGAAGCGCGGCCGCCTGCAGGCGCTGGTGTCGCCGGATGGCGCCGAGGGCTCGATGAAGATCCATCAGGACGCGCGGCTGTACGCGGGCCTGTTCGAGGGCGATGAAAGCGCCGAGCTGCCGCTGGCGGCGGGGCGTCGTGCCTGGGTGCACGTGGCCCGGGGCGAGATCGTCGCCAATGGCCAGACGCTGAAGGCCGGCGACGCGCTGGCGCTCAGCGATGAGGTCGCCGTGAAGCTGTCGAACGGCAAGGACGCCGAAGTGCTGGTGTTTGACTTGAAGTAGAAGACCCCCCCGAGCGCTTGCGCGCTCCCCCAGGGGCGCCGCTACGGACCGGCGGAGCCGGATCCGTGCGGCCCCGATGGGGGGAGGGCGTGCCACTGTTGATGGGTGGCGTGTGGTGTCGGGTATTACTAAGATGGAATGTGGTTGCAGGATTCAAATGGGAGAGATGACCATGACGACCTTGTCTGATGACGGCGCGAGCCAGATTGAAACGGTGGTGGTGCCGCGCAGCAGCGATCTGGGCGGATTCGAGGTTCGGCGGGCGCTGCCTTCGGCGCAGAAGCGCACCGTCGGGCCTTTCGTGTTCCTGGATCATATGGGGCCGGTCGAATTCAGGGCTGGCAGCGGCATCGATGTGCGGCCGCATCCGCATATCGGGCTGTCCACGGTCACGTATCTGTACGAAGGGTCGATGGTGCATCGCGATGGCGCGGGGCATACGCAGACCATCCTGCCGGGCGAGGTGAACTGGATGACGGCGGGCCGGGGCATCGTGCACTCGGAGCGCTCGTCGCCCGAAAGCCGGCAGGCTGATCAGCGGCTCTGTGGCCTGCAGATCTGGGTGGGGCTGCCCAAGCAGCACGAGGAGACCGATCCCGGTTTCGTCCATTACGGGCTGGACGCGCAGCCGGTGGTGGAAGGCGAGGGCGTGCGCGCCCAGGTGGTGGCCGGCGAGCTGTTCGGCAAGACTTCCAGCGTCAAGACGCTGTCGCCGCTGTTCTACGGGGATATCCAGATGCGCGCGGGCTCGACCCTGGTGCTGCCGGCCGAGCATGAAGAGCGCGCGGCCTATCTGGCCACGGGTTCGATCGAGGTCGAGGGGCAGGTGTTCGAAAGCGGCCGCCTGGTCGTGTTCGCGCCGGGCAGGCCGGTGCAGATCCGCGCGGTGAGCGATGCGCGCTACGCGGTGCTGGGCGGCGAACCGCTGGACGGTCCCCGCTTCCTCTGGTGGAACTTCGTGTCCAGCAGCAAGGATCGCATCGAGCAGGCCAAAGAGGACTGGCAGCGCGATCGTTTCGGCCAGACGGTGCCGGGCGATGAGACGGAGTTCATTCCCTTGCCGCCGCCCAAGGCCTGACGGGCATGAGAGATGCTTCCCTGTACAGCGTGCGCCTGCCGCAGAGGGGCTGACCGTTTTGAAAAAACGGCCGGTGACTCGCGTCCCGGCCGTTTCACGCCTGTGCAAGACGCCTGGGCGCGGACTACGCGCCGTCGGCCGGCTCGAAGGCGGCGCCCTTGAACACCCGCTTTGGACTGCCGCGCTCCACCTCATGATGGAATTGGCGGCGGCGGGCGCGTTGCGCCGCGTCCCGCGCCTGCTCGTGGCTGGCCAGCCGATGCGCGATCAACAGCACGGCGAGGCGCTTGTTGGCATGCTGGCTGCGCTCGGTCTGTACCTTCACGCTGATGCCGGTGGCGACGTGCGTGGCGCGCACGGCGGATTCCGTCTTGTTGACGTGCTGGCCGCCAGGTCCGGACGAGCGTGTCGTTTCAAAGCGTATGTCGGCGGCCAGGCTGGGCGCGGGCGCTTCGCAGCGCAAGACGCCGATGAACCAGTTCTTGCGCGGGTGGGACGGACGATAAGGGCTGGGGCAGGTCCATTGGATCGAGCCCTCCCAGCTCGCCGCCAGCGACGCCGCGCCGTCGCCGTCCAGGCTCAGCAGCACGGAGCGGTAAGTGCCGGCCTTGCCGCCGCTTTCGCTTTCGACTATGTCCACATCGACCGAGCGTGCCTGCGCTTCGCGCGACAGTCGCGCCAGCGCCTTGGCCACCGCCAGGCAGCACTCGTCCGGCCCCTGGGCCGAGGATAGTTGCAGCAGGATCATCAGCAGCATCCTCCCCGGGTCTTGTAGGTCAGCACCGGGCGCAGTTTGGCCAGCACCGTCAGCAGGCCGGCCTGTTCCAGGCTGGCGATGATGCTGTCCACCGGCTTGTAGGCTTCGGGCGCTTCTTCGTAGATCAGCTGCTTGTCCTCGCAGATGACGTGGCTGCCCAGCCGGGTCTTGGCGAGTTGCGCGGGGCTGTAGCGCTTGAACAGCCGGTCCTTGCACTCGCTGCGCATCCACTTGCGGCCCGCGCCATGCGCCAGCGAGTACAGGCTGGCCGCGCTGGGAACCGGCGCCACCAGATAGCTGAAGTCGCCGCGCGAGCCCGGGATCACGACCAGCCCGCCATCGGACGGCGTGGCGCCCTTGCGGTGCAGCCAGCCCCGTTCGCCCTGGACCTCGGCGCGCGTGACCAGGTTGTGGTGCACGTCCAGCAGCTGTCCGCCTTCCGTGCCGAGCCGGTCCAGCATGCGGCGAGCGACCAACTGCCGGTTGGCCTGGGCGTAGCGCAGGGCGGCGTCGTGCCGGGCCAGGTAGGCCTGGCAATCAGCGCTGTCTTCGGCAAGGCCGTCGTGGCCGTGCCGCTGGACATGCTCTTCCAGGATGGCGCGGCCCAGGCCACGCGACCCGCTGTGGACCAGCAGGACGAGTCGGTCCAGATCCAGCCCCAGCGCGTCGACCGCCTGCGGGTCGCAGACGGTGTCGATGCGCTGCAGTTCGGCGAAGTGGTTGCCGCCGCCTATGGTGCCCAGCGCCTGCCGATGGCCGACATCGGCGGGCGCCAGCTCGTCCACGAGCGGCTGCCAGCTGTCATCCAGCGGTCCGTCGATATCGCCGAGCCGCTTTTCCAGCTTGGCCGTCGCGGCCTTGCGGGCGTCGATGCCGGTGCTCCATAGCGACATGCCGCAGCCGATATCGCCGCCGATCAGGGCAGGGTACAGGCGTCCGGTGGAGAAGAAGGCGGCGCCCACCGGATAGCCGCGACCCGGATGCAGGTCGGGCATGCCGGCGACGCGGCGCATGCCGGCGAGCCTGGCGGTCGTGTGTAGTTGCTGGATCGCGTTGCCTTCGATCCAGGTGTCGTCCGAGGCGATCAGCGTGACGCTCTCGGACAGTGCTTGAATGCAATTGCCCATGGAATTTCCATAATCAGGTCTTGGAAAGGGCTTGCTTCCACAGGCATCGGTGCCGCAAGGCGCGGCCACGGCTCACCGGCGCGGCGTATGGCGCGGACACGGCGATCGCGGCGCACTGCCAGGCAGTGGCCGTGCGGACGTGATGCGTATGAAAGACCCTGTATGGCAGGACCGGACCAGGGCAGTGCGAATGTCTTGCCGGCTAGTCTGCGGCAAGAAGAATTCAGTCGGGCTGGACGCGGCCTGCAAGGCGGGAAGTCTGTTGTTGTTGCATGATGATTCCTCCTGTGCAGTTCGGTTGATGGGGGTGAGGACGTCGCGCGGATGGCCATTCGTGGCGTGGGTGGCGCGGCGTCCTCGGCGGACGTTCGTTGGCGCCGATAAGAGGCGTTGCGCGGGCGTCAGGCCGGAAAGAGCGCAACTCTATCATTGAACTTCGCGGCCTGTCTCGCGGTTGCGGCAAGCCAGGGCCTCATGTGCGTCAATACGTATGAATTGCGCCACAGTGCGCGCGTGCGCGCGGCGCGGCCAGGGCTGGCGCCGCGCAGTATGATGCGCCTCCGGCATCGAGCACAACGCGATCGCCGCGAGACAACAACGGGATGGAGACATCATGCAACGCTTTACCTTGAGCGCGCTGCGCGGCCTGGCCGCGCTGGCGCTGGTCCACGGCGCGGCCGCCGCGCAGGCCGCCGGCTATCCGGCCAAGCCCATCGTATTCATCGTGCCCTACACCGCGGGCGGCACCACCGATCTGGTGGCGCGCACCGCGGGCCAGAAGGTCGCGGAGAAACTGGGCCAGCCCGTCATCGTCGAGAACCGTCCGGGCGCGGGCGGCAACATCGGCATGGACGCCGTGGCCAAGGCCGCGCCGGACGGCTACACCATCGGCTTCGGCGCCATTTCCACCAATGCGCTCAATCCCTTCGTCTATCCGTCGATGCCGTTCGATCCGACCAAGGACTTCACCGGCATCAGCATGCTGGGCGCGTCCTCGGTGGTGCTGGAGACCGGCCCCTCGATCAAGGTCGACAGCGTCAAGGATCTGGTCGCCTATGCCAAGCAGCATCCGGGCACCGCGTTCGGCACGCCGGGAACGGGCACGTCGATGCATCTGGCGGGCGTGATGTTCGATCAGCTGACCGGCGCCGGCATGCAGCACATTCCCTACAAGGGCAGCGCGCAAGGCATCAACGATCTGCTGGGCGGCCATCTGCCCATCATGTTCGACAACCTGCCGGCCTCGTTGCCGCATATCAAGTCGGGCAAGGTCCGCGCGCTGGCCGTGACCGGCAGCAAGCGCGCGCCGGCGCTGCCGGACGTGCCCACGCTGGCTGAACTGGGCTATGGCGCGGCCGTGGTCGATCCCTGGTTCGCGATCTATGGTCCCGCCAAGATGCCGCCGGAGATCACCAAGACCCTGAGCGAGGCCTTCCAGGCCGCGCTGGCCATGCCCGAGGTCAAGATCAAGCTGGAGCAGGCGGGCTTCATGCCGTATGGCTCGACGCCGGAAGAGGTGGAAAAGCTGACGCGCAGCCAGCACGAGGCCTTCAATGCCTTGTCGCAGAAGGTGAAGCTGTCGGCGGATTGACGCCGGGACGGAAGTGACGGCGGCCTGGATGGGCGCGCCGTTCGCGCGGGCGGCCCGGACCCTGGTCCTGGCCGCCCGCGTTGCGTTCAGCGGCCGCGCGCGAAGACCTGCTCGCGCTGCTCTTCCAGCGCCTCGCTGCGGATGAAGTCGCGCACGAAGGCGTCGGCCGGGTGATGATGCAGGTTGTATGGCGTGTCCCACTGCGCGATGCGGCCCTTGCTCATCACGCCGATGCGGTCGGCGATGGCGAAGGCCTCGGCCTGATTGTGCGTGACCAGGATGGCGGTGTGGCCGGTGGCCTTCAGGATCTCGCGCACCTCGAAGGCCAGCCGCTCGCGCGTGTCCACGTCCAGGTTGGAGAAAGGCTCGTCCAGCAGCAGCAGCTCGGGCGAGGGCGCCAGCGCCCGGGCCAGCGCCACGCGCTGCTGCTGGCCGCCGGAGATCTCGTGCGGATAGCTGGCAGCGGCATGGCTGAGCCCCACCAGTTCCAGCATTTCCTCGACTCTCCGCGCGCGCGCCGCGCGGTCCAGCCTGCGCAGGCCGAAAGCCACGTTCTGCGCCACCGTCAGGTGCGGGAACAGCGCGTAGTCCTGAAACATCATGCCGACCCGGCGCGACTCGGGCGCGACCTGCATGTCCGGGGTGGAGATGATCGTGCCGTCCAGCAGGATGCGGCCGGCGCGCAGCGGTTCGAAGCCGGCGATGGCGCGCAGCACCGTGGTCTTGCCGCAGCCGGATTCGCCCAGCAGGCAGCCGATGTGGCCGGCGGGCAGCGACAGCGTCAGGTCCCGCACCACGTCGCGCACGCCCTTGGGCGTGTCGTAGGCCAGCGAGATATGGTCGATTTCGAGCAGATCGGACGACAAGATGTTCAATGTCCCATTTTCAGATTGGTGCGCGCCAGCAGGATGACGGGCAACAGGCCCGCCAGCACGATGGCCAGCGCGGCGACCGCGCCTTCCTCGTAGGTGCCCCGGGCCGCCTCGGCGTACAGCCAGGTGGCCAGCGTGTCGAAGTTCATCGGGCGCAGCAGCAGGGTGGCGGGCAGTTCCTTCATGGCGTCCACGAACACCAGCAGCGCGCTGGCCGCCAGGGCCGGGCGCAGCAGCGGCAAGTGGACGCGGCGCAGCGTGCCGGCGGACGTCTCGCCCAGCATGCGCGACGCCTGTTCCAACGACGGCGGAATGCGGGCCAGGCCCGCTTCGATGGCGCCGGTGGAGATAGCCAGGAAGCGGATCGCATAGGCGCACACCAGCGCGCCCATGGAGCCCATCAGCAATAGACCGCCGCCGCCGAACAGGCGGCCCACGGCGGTGTCGATCCAGACGAAGGGCGTGAGCAGCCCGATGGCGAGCACCGTGCCGGGCACGGCGTAGCCCAGGCTGGCGATGCGGCCGCAGGCGCGTCCGGGATTGAAGGCAGCGCTTTCGCGCAGCGTGCGTCCGGCCCAGGCGACGGTCAGGCCGCACAGCAGGGTCACGACGGTTGCGCAGAAGGCCACGGTCAGCGTATTGCGCAGCCCGACCAGCAGCTGGCCCGACACGCCGCCGACCAGATGCAGGCGCTTGTAGGTTTCCACCACCAGGTACAGCGCAGGGGCGACGAAGCCCAGCAGCACGGGAATCCAGCCCAGCGCCGCGGCGACCAGCGCCGCCGGACCGCGCAGGCGGCGCGGCTGCATCGGGCGCATGCGCTGGGTGTTGGCGTAGCGCTGGCGCTTGCGTCCATGCCGTTCCAGCAGGATCAGGCCGACGACGATGGCCAGCATGGTCAGCGCGATCTGGGCCGCGCCGGCCAGGTCGGAACGCGTGACCCAGGTGGTGTAGACCGAGACGGTCAGCGTCTGCACGCCCAGGAATTCCGAGGCGCCGATATCGTTCAGCGTTTCCAGCAGGGCCAGGCTCATGCCGACCACGATGGCCGGACGCGCCAGCGGCAGCGCCACCCGGAAGAACACGCCGGCGCGGCCGGCGCCGAGGCTGCGCGCGGCTTCCAGCAGGCTGGCGGCCTGCGTCATGAACATCACGCGCGTGCTCAGGTACACATAGGGATACAGCACGAAGCCCAGCACGAAGATCGCGCCCTGGACCGAGCGCAGGTCGGGCAGGCGGAACTGGCGCGGGCTGTCGTAGCCCAGGATGGCGCGCAGGCCGGTCTGGATGGGGCCGATGGGATGCAGCAGGTCCAGGTAGGCGAAGGCGATGATGTAGGTGGGCACGGCCAGCGGCAGCAGCAGCGCCCAGGTCAGCGTGCGGCGCGTGGGGAACTCGTAGGCGGTCACCAGCCAGGCCGAGCCGGTGCCCAGCAGGGCCACCAGCGCGCCCACGCCGGCGAGCAGGATGAGGGTGTTGGCCAGCGCCTGGGGCAGCACGTAGCTGGCCAGGTGTTGCCAATGGGCTAGGTCGCCGCCCAGCGCCCACCAGCCCAGGGTCAGCAGCGGCGCGAGCACCGCCAGGGCAATCAGGGCGGCGCCGGCGAGCCAGCCGGCGCCGCGTTCCGTCCAGCGCAGCCGCAGCGGCCGGGACAGGGATTCAGTGTGCATGCTTGTACGTCGATAGCTTCAAGTTCTGGCGTCCGGCGCGTCCGGCTTCCTGAGCGGCAAGGCCTGCCGTCGTCCGCCGGGCATGGAGCCGGGGCGGGCGAGGGCAGGCC
>NZ_JCBANH010000020.1:0-82875 GCF_059760925.1 Achromobacter sp. 1011791174 | reverse complement strand
GGCGCTGCCGGCCATGTACGACTCCATGGCGCTGGTGTACGCCAAATCGGCCTTTGCGCAGCCGCCCAGGAGCTGGCGCGAGTTGTGGGACCCCAAGCACCGCGGAAAGATCGCCATTTCGACCAATGCCAACGTCAACGGCAGCATGATCGCGCTGACCGCGCTGGCCAATCGGTTGGCCGGCAGTCCTGATGGCGCCGCTGATCTGGATCCCGGCCTCGAGTACCTGGAGAAGCTCGGCCCCAATGTCCAGACCTGGACGCCTCGTCCGAATCAATACTGGCTGGTGGCGCGCAAGCAGGTGCTGCTGGCCGTGGGTTGGAATTCCCGCAGCCAGAGTCAGATGGACAGCCTGAGCGGCTATGGCGTGACGGTACCCAGTGAGGGAACCGTCGCCGTGCCCATCCTGATCGCCCAGGTCGTCGGCCGGTCCAACGGCAAGGCGGCGCAAGCCTTCATCAATTTTTCACTGGGCGCGCAGGTGCAACAGGCGTTTGCCGAGGCGATGTACTACGCGCCGTCGAACCAGAAGGCCAAGATTGGCGAGGCGGCGCGCGCCAGGATACCGCTGTTGTCGCCGGGCGTCGCCGCCAGGCTGATCCCGCTGGACTGGGCTGGGGTGACGCCGGCCCAGCTGTCCCATATGCGGGCGGCGTGGCTGACGCGCATCATGAAGCCGGCGCCGTAGGTCTGATAAGACTGTCACTTTTTTCCGGACCATTACTACCGGAATTGTCTGATGGTGCGGTGCGGTGTCGGGTTGTTACCTTAGTTTCCGTGATGAATGCGCCGGGCGTTACTTGGTTCCGGGCAGCCCAGCACGAGACTTCCGACACGTACCTACTTGGCTTATCAGACATCTATGAAACACCGTACCAGCAAGCTTTTTGCCGCCCTCCTGGCTTGCGCCGCCAGCGCCGGCGCCATGGCCCAGGCGACTCCTTCCTTCAAGATCACGGTCAGCGGCACGATCACCCCGGGAAGTTGCAAGCCGGAGTCGGGCGATTTGACGTTCGACATGAAGAACATCAATCCGAAGTCGTTGAACAACGACAAGATGACCCAGTTGCCGATGATCCTCCAAAAAGTGAAGATCACCTGCACCGCCGATACCTCGATCGCGCTGAGCGCGCAGACAACCGCCAGCGCGGCGACGGCCCCCACGGGGAATCTGGAACACACCCAGGCTGGCACGTCTACCTACCCCCAATCGCAGTATGACTTGGTTGACGACAACAAGAATCGTGCCGGCGTGTTCGCCATGCAGTTCCGCAATTTCTCGTACACGGGCGGCGGCACGGGAGCCTCCACCAACAAGGCCGTGATCATCAAGAGCACCGACAAGAACTCGTGGTCTACCGCGGCATCGAACGGCTGGGATGCCTGGCAGCTCAAGACGAACGGTTCCGACTATCTGTCTTTTGCCAGTCCCACCGCCGACACCACGCCCGTCCTGGCCTCGACATTCGAAGGCGAACTGATCGTGGCGCCGGCGATCCTGCCCAAGAAGGACCTGAAATTGACTGGCGACCTCAAGATCTCCGGCGGCGCGACCATCACGCTGAACTACCTCTGATCCAGGCGGCATCGCGTAACGCGCGCTTCGATATCCCGAGAGCAACATGAAACACATCCAATCCAGCAAGATCCTGCTCGCGCTCCTGGCATGCGCCGCTGGCGCAGCCACGGTCGTGTCGATGCCGGCTGCGGCACAGTCCAGTGCGCCGGCCGCGCCGGCTGCCGCCGCAGCTGGCGCCCCTGGCGCCGCGTCTGCACCCAGCAGCCTGAACGTCGCCGTCGGCGGCACGATCACTCCGGGCAGCTGCAAGCCCACCCTCGCCGAAATCAAATTCAACGAAACCAAGGTCAATGTCGATTCTCTGAAGGACACAGCCGAGACCCCGCTGCCGCCTGCCGTCCAATCCTTTTCCATCACGTGCGAGAGCGGTGATGCGGCAATCGCCTTGTCTGTCGGCGGCTCCAGTAATCTGGCGGTTCCTGATGAAAACGGGCTCAAGCACACGGCCACGGGCATCGTGGCCGAGGCCAAGAAAGGCTATATCTACGATCTGGTCGACCAGGCAACGTCGAAGGAGCGCATCGGCCGGTATGTCTTCCAGTTCCGCAATTTCCGCTACACGACCACGGCCGCGAACGGGAAATCCACCAAGACCGTGGTCGTGACCAGCGCCGACAAGGCGACCTGGACCACGGCCGCGGACACTGCGACCCACGCCTCGCAGCTGAAGTCGGATGGCTCAACGTTCGTGACTTTCGCCGAGTCCGGCCAGTCCACCGTGCCGGTGGCCGCGAAGGAGTTTAGCGGCGACATCGTGATCGGCGCCGTCATCCAGTCGAAGACGGCGCTGAAGGAGGCGCTGAAGATCTCTTCCGATCTGGCGTTCTACGGTACCACCACCCTCGTCCTCAGCTACATCTGATCCGTGGCGGTTGGCGCGCGTGGCGCGCCGGCCGCCGACAGCCTGCCAATATGAAACTCCGAATTTTGCTCGCCTGGGCCTGCGCGATGGCGCCGCTGGCGGGATACGCGCAAGTCCCGTCCTTCAAGGTGGCGGTGCAAGGCGAACTCAAGCCTGCCGCCTGCACGATGCAGGTTTCCGAGCAGGGTTCGTTCAACTACGGCAAGCTGAAGCTGAAGGACCTGAACAAGGACACGTACACGCTGCTGCCGGTGCTCGAGCGGGAACTGCGCATTTCCTGCGAAGCCAGGACCAAGGTGGCGCTGACCGCCAGCGATCCTAACGCCGGGCTGGTGCCGTTCAAGGATCCCATTGTGTTTTTCGGCGGGCATGGCAAGAGCTGGTCCTCCAGTCGCCAGTACGGCCTGCGCAACGAGGCCGGGCGCGCCATCGGGTCCTGGGCATTGATGCTGGTTCCGGGCTTCACGGTGGACGGCCAGGCCACGGACTCGATCTACAGCGGCGACAACGGCAAGTCCTGGGACCCGTCGGTCGGCAATTTCTTCCATGACGACGGCAGCCTGGAAACCTGGGGCCTGCCCGGCCTGAAGGAGCCGGCCTTCGGCAGCGTATTCCAGGGCACCATGCGCGTCCAGGTCGCGCTGGATCGTATTGCCCAGCTTGGCGTGTCCACCGAGGTTCCCTTCAGCGGCGGCGCGGTCCTGACGCTGGTCTATCTCTAGCGGCCTGCGCCGCCTCGTGCCGGGAGAGCCGGCTGACCATGAAGCCTTACTTGAATTTCCTGTACGCCCTGACGGGTATTGCATTCAGCGCGGCGAGTTTCGCCGCCTCTCCCGCGCCACAAGCCGCCAATTGCCGCATCCAGCTGGGCGGCGGCGCCGTGGTCGACTACGGCAAGATCAAGCGCAACCTGCTGCGCGCCGCCGAGGCCGCGCCGCTGCCGCCGCAACAACGCAACATCACCATCAGCTGCGACCAGCCGGCGACGGTCGCGCTGCGCCAATCCGGCGGCGATGGCAGCGCCAGTCCCCTGGCCAGCAGCCGGCTCGGCGTGACGCCGCAGGCCAGCCAGGGCCTGGGCCTGGCGGCCGGCAGGAACCTGGGCGCGTTCGTGCTGCGCTGGCGGCGCGATACCGCCACGCTGGACGGCTCGCCGGCGCGCCTGATCGTATCGTCCGACGGCGGCGCGACCTGGCGCGAGCTGGACGCAGACGCGGCCCCGGACGCCAACGACCTGATCGCCTGGACCCGCGACACGCAGCGTCGCCCGTCCAGCGGCCGCACGCTCACCGTCGGCGTGCGGATCGAGGCGGCCATCGCGCCGACCTCCACGCTGTACCTGGGCCGCGAGGTCCAGCTCGACGGTGCGATAGATCTGTCGGCCGTTTTCCTGTAGGCCGCCTTACCCGATGACCTTCTTCGCGGGCCGGCAACGGCCGGCTTGACCACGTCCTTTTTCCTGCTGATTGCTATGAAAACCATCCTGACCTGCGTTTCCCTGGCCTGCGCGTTGCTGGCCAATCCCGCCGGCGCCGCCGGCGTCGTTCCCGAAAGCTCCGTGCTGATCGTTGACGAGGCCACCGGCGAAGGCTCGATGACCGTGCAGAACACCGATACGGCGCCCGTGCTGCTCTACACCACCATTGAGAACATCGCCGAGGACCAGGAGGAGCTGGTCGTCGCCACCCCGCCCATGGCGCGGCTGGAGGCCGGTCAGTCCCAGCTGGTGCGCTTCATGCTGACCAAGAAGGGACCGCTGGCCACGCAGCGCCTCAAGCGCGTGTCCTTCGAGGGCATTCCCTTCGCGCGCGGCGCCGACAACCAGGTCCAGACCACCTTCCGCCAGAACATCCCCATGATCATCCAGCCGCGTTCGCTGGAGAAGCTGAAGGATCCGTGGACGCGCCTGACCGCGACCGTGGACGGCGACCGGCTGCGACTGTGCAATGACAGCGCCTACGTGGTGCGCCTGGCGCAGCAGGCGCGCCTGGACAGCGGCAATATCGCCGTGCCGCTGCCCAAGACCTACCTGCTGCCGGGCGAGCGCCTGGAGCTGCCCGTCAAGGGCAAGCAGCCGGGCGCCGCCGGCACGGTCACGATCTGGCCGGCCACGGTCTACGGCTATGCCGTGGGCACCCACGCAATCACCTTGTCGGGCGCCTGCAAGCCCACACCAGGGAAATGAAGCCGCGCGCGCACGCGGCGGCGGGCCTGGCTGCGATTCTCTGCATGACGGTCTCCTCTGCCGCGTTCGCGCAGCAGTTCGATCCCCAAACCTTGAAGCGGCTGGGCATCTCGCCCGAAGCCGCGGCCTACTTCAGCAAGACCGCGCGCTTTCTGCCCGGCGTCAGCCGGGTGCGCCTGGTGGTCAACGGCACGGACCTGGGCACGATGGACGTGCGCTTCAGCGATGAAGGCACGCTCTGTTTCACGCCCGAGCTGTTGCAGCGCGCCGGCCTGAAGGTGCCGGACGGCACGTCGGAGGAGTCCTGTCAGGATTACCGCAAGGCCTACCCGGAAACCGCCATCACGCAGCTGCCGAACCAGTCCCAGGTCGATATCGTGACGCCGCTGGCGGCGCGCGCCCCCATCGAACAGTCGATCCAGGGGCAGTACGCCTCGGGCGGCGCCGCCGCCATGATGAACTACAACGTGAGCGGCTCGCGCAGCGCCAGCGGCGGTTCGAGCTATCAGTATCTGCGCGCCTATACCGAAACGGGCGTGAACATCGCCGACTGGATCCTGCGCAGCCGCCAGGACTATTACTCACAGGGAGGGCGCTCCACCTTCACGCAGGGCGACACCTACGCGCAACATGCCGTGCCGAGCGTGCGCTCGACGTTCCAGGCGGGCCAGATCTCGCCCGCCGGTTCGCTGTTCTCCGTCGGCACGTTGCGCGGCGCGCAGCTTTTTCCCGAACAGGCGCTGCGCCAGACGCTGGCCTCGGGCGTCAACTTCAGCGGCATCGCCACGGGCCAGAGCCGGATCGAGGTGCGGCAGCTGGGCCGGCTGATCCTGATGACCCAGGTGCCGGCAGGCGCCTTCACCATCAATGATGTGCCCATCGTCAGCGGCAATTCTGACCTGGAGGTCCAGGTGATCGCCGCCAGCGGCGAACGGCAGCAGTTCGTCGTGCCGGCCGCGTCGTTCGGCAATGTGCGCAACGTCGCCCCGCAAGGGCTGTCCGCCGCGGTGGGGCGTTACCAGGCCTCGCGCGGCAGTGACAGCCGGACGCCGCTGGTCGCCACCGTCAGCAACGGCTGGAGCCTGGGCAGCCGCAGCACCCTCAACGCCGGCGTTCTGGTGTCCGCCCCGTACCGCGCACTGGCCGCCGGGGTTTCAGTCAACCCCAGCGATGCGCTCAGCGCTTCGATCGGCGTGCGCGCGTCCAGCGCCAGCTTCGCGGGCGAGAAGCTCCAGGGCCAGCAGATCACGGCGAACCTGTCGGCCACGCCGGTCGAGCGCTTGTCCACGAGCCTGTCGGCCACCTTGCAGACGGAAGGCTATCGCGACCTGGCGCAGGTGGTGCAGGCGCCGCGCCCGGATGCCAGGATTTTGCCCAGCGCGAGCCAGACCTACACCGCCGGCGTGTCCTGGTTCTCCCCGACCCTGGGCGCCTTTTCCGCAGCCTATACCACCAGCCGCCTGTCCCGCCAGGAAGGCAAGCGCAACCGCGCGACGCTGTCCTGGAACCGGAGCTTCGCCCGCACCTCGGTCAGCCTGTCCATGGCCAAGGATCTCAGCACGGGCACGCGGGCGCGATCGGAAAACCAGTATTTCCTGACGCTGAGCTTCCCCCTGGGCAGCGCCAGCGCCAGCACCTATGTCAGCAAGTCAGGCAATAGCGGCAGTGTTGGCGCTACTTACTCCGACACCGTCAGCCCGCAGTTCAGCTACAGCGTCAGCTCGAGCGTCGCCAGGCCCGACGGCGCGGTCAATTCGTCGGCATCGATCGACGCGATGCCGCGCTACGCGCGCGTCAACCTGTCCGCCAACCGGGGTTCGCAAGGCGGCGTGTCGACGAACTGGGGGGTGCAGGGCTCGGTGGTGGGCGCGGGTGGCGCGGTGGCGTTCTCGCCCTATGAGGTGGGCGACACGTTCGGCATCGCCAAGGTCGGCGACCTGGGCGGGGTGGAAATCCAGACGCCTTCGGGCCCGGTCTGGACGGACGCCTGGGGCAACGCCGTGATTCCGGGACTGACGGCCTATGGCGAAAGCTCGGTGGAAATCAGCACTGCCAGCCTGCCGCGCAACGCCAACCTGCCGAACGGCGTTCAATCGGTCAAGCCGGCCCGCGGCTCGGTGCAGGTGCTGGACTTCAATCTGCGGCAGGTCCAGCGCTACCTGCTATCCGCCGTCCTGGAGACCGACCGGCAGCCGCTGGCCGAACGCCTGCCGGTGATGGACGGACGCGGCAACCTGGTGACGCTGGTCGGCCGGCAGGGACAGATATTCCTGGACGATGACTATCCCGCGCCGTTGCAGGTGACGCTGCAGGATGGCAGCAAGTGCTATCTGGAGTTCACGCCCGAGGGCAAGCCGGACCCGGATCGCCCCTATCAGGACGCGCTGGCCGTGTGCCGCAAGCTTCCGCCCGGGAAGGCGGCGTCGTAAGGAGGGCGGAGCCTGGGGAAGGCGGGGCCCGGGACGCGTCCGTCCGGCGTCCCGGGCGGTCTCTTGCCGGCGCGGCCGCCGCCGCCGGGCTACCATAGCGGTCTTATCCCTTGATTTCCTGCCATGTCCACGCGTTCCGACACCCCCCATCTGGCCCCGCCGCTATCCTCTGTCCTGCTTTCCAGCGCGGGGGTGATCGAAGAGGTCCTGGACGGCCGGTCCCTGACCGAGGCGCTGGCCGACGTCGATGGCGCGCTGCGACCGGCGGTGCAGGCGGTGTCGTTCCACGCGATGCGCTACCTGGGCTGGGCCGACGCGGTCGGGCGGGAACTGGTGCAGCGCTATCCCAACGTCCTGTTCGAGTCCCTGCTGCTGGTGTCGCTGACCCTGCTGAAGGCGGAAGGCGAGGCCGCGGCCGCCGTGCCGGGCATGCCGGTCTACGCGCCGCACACGGTGGTGGACCAGGCCGTGACGGCCGCGTCCAAGGCCCGCGCCCTGGCTGCGTTCAAAGGGTTGCTCAACGGCTGCCTGCGCCGCTTCCTGCGCGAACGCGAGGCGCTGGCGGCGGCCGTGGCCGACAGCCCCGAGGCCCAGTGGAACCACCCGGGCTGGTGGGTCAAGCAGCTGCGCGTGGCTTATCCGCAGCACTGGCAGGCGATCCTGCAGGCCGCCAATCTGCCGGCCCCGCTGACCTTGCGCGTGAACCGCCGCCGCGCCAGCCGCGAACAGGTGCTGGCCGCGTTCCAGGACGCCGGCCTGGCGGCCGAGCCGGTGGGCGCGGCCGGCCTGGTGGTGGCGACGCCCCGGCCGGTGGTCCAGTTGCCGGGCTTCGCCGAGGGCTGGTGGTCGGTCCAGGACGCCGGCGCGCAACGGGCCGCCGAATTGCTGGCTCCGGCCGACGGCATGCGGGTGCTGGACGCCTGCGCGGCCCCGGGCGGCAAGACCGCCCACCTGCTGGAGCTGGCGGACATCGACCTGCTGGCCCTGGACGCCGACGCCGGTCGCCTGGAGCGGGTCGGCCAGAACCTGGACCGTCTTGGCCTGGGCGGCGACCGGGTGCGGCTGCAGGCCGCCGACGCCGCCGACCTGGACGCCTGGTGGGACGGCAAGCCCTTCGACGCCGTGCTGGCCGACGTGCCGTGCACCGCATCTGGCATCGTGCGGCGCCATCCCGACATCCGCTGGCTGCGCCGCGAAAACGACCTGCGCCGCACCGCCGCGTTGCAGACCCGCATCCTGGATGCCCTGTGGCGCACCGTGGCGCCGGGCGGGCGCCTGCTGTACGTGACCTGCTCGGTGTTCCCGATCGAGGGCACGCGCCAGGCGCTGGAATTCCTGCAGCGCCACCCCGAGGCCCGGCGACTGGACGCGCCCGGCCAACTGCTGCCTGTTGCGGTCGATGCAACACCGGCCGAGCAACAGGACGGATTTTTCTACGCCTTGTTTGCCAAGCCGTCCTGAATCGCCAAGAATAAGGGGCATAACGGTGTAGCGGTGTCGTATGTCCATCATTTCGCGCTTATTTTTCGGGTTGTTGCTGGCTTCTTCCTTGCTGTTTCTCATGCCGGGCGGGCAGGCGCACGCTTCCGAGCCGCGCGTCGTCAGCGTCCAGCCCGCTGTGCGCGACGGCAAGCTCCAGATCGACGCCGACGTGGAATTCGAGCTGAACCAGCAATTGCGCGATGCCGCCCAGCGCGGCGTGCCGCTGTACTTCACCGCCGACCTCACCATCACCCGCGATCGCTGGTGGTGGTTCAACAAATCCCTGGTTGACACCACCCGCACCTGGCGCGTGACCTACAACGCGCTGACGCGGCAATGGCGGGCGGGCGTGGGCGAGCTGAGCTTCCCCGTGGCCTCGCTGGACGACGCCATGAGCGTGATCCGGCACATCCGCAACTGGCAGGTGGCCGACGCCGACGATTTCGATGAAGACACCCGTTACGACGGCCAGCTGCGCCTGCGGCTGGATACCTCGCTGTTGCCCCGGCCCTTCCAGGTGAACGCGCTGAACAGCAGTTCCTGGATCCAGGCCACCCCCTGGGTCGATTTCGTCTTCGAGATCAACGGCTTGGAGAAAGACCCATCATGAGGTTGCTGCTCAGGCTGGCCCTGGTGGTGGGCGCCATCAGCGGCCTGGGGCTGCTGGGCCTGTTGGCCTGGTCCACCGGCAATGCCTCGCGCTTCGCGCGCTATTACGACGTCCTGCTGATCCTGAACGGGATCTTCGCGCTGGCGCTGTTCGTCTGGGTGGTGGCGCTGACCGTGCGGCTGGCGCGGCAGATCCGCCGCCGGCAGTTCGGCGCCCGCCTGACCGCCCGCTTCGCGCTGGCCTTCGCGCTGATCGGCGTGGTGCCGGGCGCGCTGATCTACACCGTGTCGGTGCAGTTCATGTCGCGCTCCATCGAATCCTGGTTCAACGTGCGGGTGGACACGGCGCTGGAGGCGGGCCTGAACCTGGGCCGCGCCGCGCTGGATTCCCAGCTGGCGGACCTGGACGCCCGCGCCCGCTCGATGGCGGTGGAGCTGAACCGCAATACCGACGTGGGCGTGTCGCTGGCCCTGACGCGGCTGCGCGAGGCCAACGGCGTGCAGGAGGCCATGGTATTCACCGGCAGCGGGCGGATGGTGGCGTTTTCCACCAATCAGTATGGGCAGCTGCTGCCGGCCATGCCGCCGGCGGCGGTCATGAATCAGCTGCGGGTGGCCCGCGGCTACTCCGCGGCCGAGGCGGACGATCCCGTCACGGCCGGCGCCGACGGCGGGCTGCACCTGCGCGTCATCATTGCGCTGACCGGCCCCGACCGCTACGACAGCCCGCTCAGCGCCGCCCCCGAGCCGCGCTGGCTGCAATTGCTCCAGCCCGTGCCGGAGCAGATCGCGCACAACGCCAATCAGGTGCAGCAGGGGTTCCGCGACTACCAGGAGCTGGCCCTGTCGCGGCTGGGCCTGCGCAAGCTCTATGGCATCACGCTGACGCTGGCGCTGCTGCTGGCCGCCTTCGGCGCCATCGCCGTGGCGCTGTCGCTGTCCAAGCGCCTGGTGCGCCCGTTGCTCAGCCTGGCCGCCGGCACGCAGGCCGTGGGCGTGGGCGACTACCGGCCGCTGCCCGAGCCGCCCGAACGCGACGAAGTCGGCCAGCTGACCCGCTCGTTCAACGCCATGACGCGCCAGCTGGACGAGGCCCGCCGCATGGTCGAGAGCAACCGCCAGCAGCTGGAACGCTCCAACGTCTATCTGGAAAGCGTGCTGTCGAACCTGTCTTCCGGCGTGCTGGCGTTCGACGAGTCCTTCCGCGTCACCACCGTCAATCAGGGCGCGCAGACCATCCTGCAGGCCGATCTGCGCTCGGTCATCGGCCGGCCGCTGGAAACCGTGGGCGGCATGCTGGAGTTCGCCAACGTCGTGCGCCAGGCTTTCTCGGCCCACGCCGCCGTCGGCTCCGAGCGCCAGCACTGGCAGCAGCAGTTCGAAATCACGCCGGCCGCATCGGCCGACGGCGACATCGCGCCCCAGCCGCTGACGCTGCTGGCGCGCGGCACCCACCTGCGGGTGGACGGCCGCGGCAACGGCTACCTGGTCGTGTTCGACGATATCACCGAGGTGATTTCCGCCAACCGCACCGTGGCCTGGGGCGAGGTGGCGCGCCGGCTGGCCCACGAGATCAAGAACCCGCTGACGCCGATCCAGTTGTCGGCCGAGCGGCTGGCCATGAAGCTGGAAGGCAAGCTGCCGCCGGCCGAGGCGCAGATCGTCGAGCGCTCGACCAACACCATCGTCAACCAGGTGGCCTCGCTCAAGCAGATGGTGGACGATTTCCGCGAATACGCGCGCACGCCGCCGGCCGTCATGCAGCGCATCGATTTCAACGCCCTGGTGGCCGACGTGCTGTCGCTGTACGGCTGGGACCCCGAGGGCGGCGGCGCCGGCCGCTTCGGCGAGAAGGCCCTGAACCTGGACGTGACGCTGGAGGCCGGCCTGCCGGCCATCGAGGGCGACCCCACGCAGCTGCGCCAGGTCATCCATAACCTGCTGTCCAACGCCCGCGACGCCATCGCCGAGCTGGGCGGGGAAGGGCGGGTCAGCGTGACCACCCAGCTCATGCGCAGCGAGCAGCCGGACCGCGCCGACCAGCAGGCGCTGCGCTTCACGGTGGCCGATACCGGCCCGGGCTTTCCGCCGCAGGTGCTGCAGCGGGCCTTCGAGCCCTACGTCACCACCAAGTCCCACGGGACTGGGTTAGGATTGGCGATCGTGCGCAAGATCGTTGAAGAACATGGCGGCCGGATCGACCTTGCCAACCGCAAGGACGGCGGCGCGCGGATTTCCATCTTGTTGACCCGGCTTGCGCCGGGAGCCGATACTATGGACGCGACCGCGCAAGAAAAGGATAATGCGGCTACGCAATAGGTGGATGCTTTATGGCCAGAATCCTGGTGGTTGACGACGAAGTCGGTATTCGCGAACTCTTGTCGGAAATCCTTTACGACGAAGGACACACGGTCGAACTGGCCGAAAACGCGGCGCAAGCGCGCGCCGCGCGCCTTCGCATGCGTCCCGACCTGGTGTTGCTGGACATCTGGATGCCCGACACCGATGGCGTGAGCCTGCTCAAGGAATGGGCCTCCCAGGGCATGCTGGACATGCCGGTGATCATGATGAGCGGCCACGCCACCATCGACACCGCGGTCGAGGCCACCCGCATCGGCGCCATGGATTTCCTGGAAAAGCCGATCACGCTGCAGCGCCTGCTCAAGACCGTCGCCGCCGGCCTGGCGCGCGGCCGCGCACCGCACCCGGCGCCGGCGGCCGCCCATCCGTCCATCGCCAGCGCCGCCGTGGCCCTGGAGGACGAGCTCGACCCGCCGCCCCTGACCACCGCGCCGGCCGGCGAAGTGCCGGTCACGTCCAACGGCCAGCTGGGCAGCATCTCGCTGGACCAGCCCCTGCGCGAGGCGCGCGACGAGTTCGAGCGCATCTATTTCGAATACCACCTGGTCCGGGAAAGCCACAGCATGACCCGGGTGTCCGAGCGCACCGGCCTCGAACGCACCCACCTCTACCGCAAGCTCAAGCAATTGGGCATTGAGTCGGCCCGCAAGCGGGGCGCATGAAGATCCTGATCATGGGCGCTGGGCGCGTAGGCACCAGCGTGGCGGAAAACCTGGTGTCCGAGGAAAACGACATCACGGTCATCGATTCCGATCCCAGTCAGCTGCAATACCTGCAAGAACACTTCGACCTGCGCGTGGTCCATGGCGACGGCGCGCAGGTGTCGGTGCTGGAGACCGCCGGCGCGGCCGACACCGACCTGTTCATCGCCTGTGCCGCGTCCGACACCGCCAACATGGTGGCGTGCAAGATCGCGCGCCAGCTGTTCAACATCCCGCGGCGCATCGCCCGCATCCGCTCGGCCGAGTTTCCCGAGCATCCCGAGCTGATGAGCGATGATGGCTTCTGCATCGACGCCCTGATCAGTCCGGAGCGCAGCGTCACCACCTATCTGCACAGCCTGATCGAATTCCCCGAAGCCCTGCAGGTGGTGGAATTCGCCGAAGGCCGCGTCAGCGTGGTGACCGTGCGCGTTGGCCACGGCAGTCCGATGGCCCACCATTCCATCGACAAGCTGCGCGAGGTCTGGCCGGACGTGACCGCGCGCGTGATCGACGTGCTGCGTGGCGGGCGTCCGGTGCGCGGCGGCAGCGGCACCGTGATCGCGCCGGGCGACGAGGTGGTGCTGCTGGTCGATACCCGCCATGCGCGCCGCGCCGTGCGCCAGCTGCGCGAGGCCGAGAAGGCCGTGCGCCGCGTCATGATTGCCGGCGGCGGCAACATCGGCCTGCGGCTGGCGCGCCAGCTGGCCGACGAGAACTACAGCGTGCGCATCATCGAGCACGACCTCAAGCGCTGCGAGTACCTGGCCACGCAGCTGCCCGACAACGTGCTGGTGCTGCACGGCAGCGGCACCGACGAGGACCTGCTCGAGCGCGAGAACATCGAGGACATGGACACCTGGCTGGCGCTGACCAGCGACGACGAGGACAACATCATGTCCTCGCTGCTGGCCAAGCGGCTGGGCGCGCGCAAGGTGATCGCGCTGATCAACCGCCAGGCCTACGGCGAGCTCATGCAGGGCAGCCATATCGACATCGCCGTGTCGCCGTCGCAGGCCACCATGAGCGAGCTGCTGCGCCATGTGCGGCGCGGCGACGTGGCCGCGGTGCACCGGCTGCGCCAGGGCGTGGCCGAGGCGCTGGAGGCCATCGCCCACGGCGACCGCTCCAATTCCAAGGTAGTGGGACGCCCGGTGGGCCAGATCAGCCTGCCCAAGGGCGCCAGCATCGGCGCGCTGGTGCGCGGCGACGAGATCATCCTGCCCGACGCCGACACCGTGATCGAGGCCGACGACCACGTGATCGTGTTCGTGCCCTCGCGCAAGCAGATGCCGCGCGTGGAAAAGCTGTTCCAGGTTTCCGCCTCTTTCTTCTAGCACGGACATGAAGCGCGTACTGGCCACCCTCTACATACTGGGCCTGACCATGGTGATGTTCGCCTTCACCATGCTGATCCCGCTGGTGGTGGCTTACGTCGGCCAGGACGCGGCGCGCGACGCCTTCCTGCACGGTTTCCTGCTGTCGATCGGCATCGGCGGCGGGCTGGCGGTGCTGACGCGGCGCAACCGCAGCGAGCTGCGGGCGCGCGATGGCTTCGTGCTGGTGTCGGCCGTGTGGGCCGGCCTGCCGCTGCTGGCGGCGATCCCGCTGATGCTGTATTTCCATCGCGCCGGCATGCCGCTGTCCTTCACCGGCGCCTATTTCGAGGCCATGTCCGGCCTGACCACCACCGGCGCCACCGTGCTCACCAACCTGGACGCGCTGCCGCCGTCCATCAACCTGTGGCGCGCCACGCTGATCTGGATCGGCGGCATGGGCATCCTGGTGCTGGCCGTGGCCATTCTGCCGTTGCTGGGCGTGGGCGGCCATCAGGTCGTGCGCGCCGAGACGCCGGGCCCGATGAAGGACGAGCGCCTGACGCCGCGCATCGCCAGCACCGCCAAGGCGCTGTACGCGGTGTACTTCGTCTTCTCCATCCTTTGTTTCCTGTCCTACCGGGCCGTGGGCCTGTCCTGGTTCGAGGCCTGGTGCCACATGGCCACCACCATGGGCCTGGGCGGCTTTTCCACCTGGGACGACGGTTTCGCCCACTTCGATTCGGTGCCGGTGGAAATCGTGGCCATGGTGTTCATGCTGATTGCCGGCATCAACTTCGCCACCCACTTCAACGCCTTCCGCCAGCGCAGCGCGCGGGCCTACCTGCGCTGCCCCGAGGCCATTCCTTACCTGGTGGTCGTGCTGGGCGTGGGGCTGGTGATCTCGGTGTTCCTGTACGTCAAGGGCGTCTACGCCGAGCCGCTGCAGGCGCTGCGCTACGGCATGTTCAACACCATATCCATGGCGACCACCACGGGCTACGCCAACACCGATTTCGCCCAGTGGCCGCTGTTCGCGCCGCTGACCATGCTGCTACTGTCGGGTTTCGCCACCTCGGCCGGCTCGACCGGCGGCGGCATCAAGATGATCCGCGCCATCCTGCTGATCAAGCAGGCGCGCAACGAGCTTGTCACCATGCTGCATCCCCACGCGGTCAGTCCGGTGCGGATCAACGGCCGGGCGGTGGAAGCCCGGACCATGGCCTCGGTGCTGGCCTTCATGCTGTTCTACGGGCTGTCCATCGCGGTGTTCACCAGCCTGCTGCTGCTGTCCGGCCTGGATCCCATCACGGCCTTCTCGGCCGTGTTCGCCAGCGTCAACAACACCGGCCCCGGGCTGGGCCCGGTCGGCCCCATGGGCAACTTCGCCGTGTTGTCCGACTTCCAGATCTGGGTCTGCACCTTCGCCATGCTGATCGGGCGGCTGGAACTGCTGACCGTGCTGGTGCTTTTCACGCCGATTTTCTGGCGGAAATAGGCCCCCGGCCGTCCGCGCGCGGGCCGTTTTTGGCCCGAAATTGATAGGTAATTACCCTAATCAGGGTAATCCCATCCCCGCTCGAAAGCCCCGTTAGGACTGGTCCGATCGGATGAATTGGCCGGCAAGCCCCGCCGTTCCTACGCTGTAAGTGCTTGCTCACATGGCGCCGAGGGAAGAGTTCGTGTGTTTCTTGATGTTGCATACAAATGTCACGATTCTCCATCTTATTGCCACAAACCTGCGGCTATCATGCGTCCATAAGTCGTCGTCTAGCGCCCCCCGGGAAGTTGCCGGGCTTCAAGGCCGAACGACGCATTCCCTCATCAAACATCCGAAGGAGTCAGAGATGGAACAGATTCCGTTCGTTTCGTCGGCCCCGAACACCCTGGGCATCGAGCTCGAGCTGCAACTGATCGACCCGACCAGCTACGACCTGACGGCAGCTTCCGACGAGCTGCTGGCCCAGATGGCCAACCACCTCATCGCCGACCGCGTCAAACCGGAAATCACGCGGTCCATGATCGAACTGAATTCCTCGGTGCATGAGCACCCCATGGGCCTCCTGGCCGAGATGCGCGAGATGCGCGATGCGCTGGTCGAGGCGGCGGACGCCGTCGGCGTTTCCGTGGCGGGCGGCGGCGCCCACCCGTTCATGCGCTGGCAGGAACGCTCCATTTCCGACACGCCGCGCTTCCAGTACCTGGCCGAAATGTACGGTTACCTGGCGCGTCAATTCACGGTGTTCGGCCAGCACATCCACCTGGGCGTGAAAAGCGGGGACGACGCCATCCGGCTGGTGCGCCGCCTGTCGCCCTACGTGCCCCATTTCATCGCGCTGTCGGCGTCCTCGCCCTATTGCGAGGGCGTGGACACGCTGTTCTCGTGCTCGCGCCTGAACGCCGTCAACAGCTTCCCGCTGGCCGGCCACATGCCACCGGAGGTGAAGGACTGGTACCAGTTCGAGGCCCACCTGTCGCAACTGCGCGCCTATGGCCTGGCCGAGAGCATCAAGGACCTGTACTGGGACATCCGGCCCAAGCCCGAATTCGGCACGGTCGAGATCCGTGTCTGCGACACGCCGCTGACGGTCGAGCGCGCGTGCCAGATCGCCGCCCTGGCCCAGGCCTTGGCGGTGCTGCTGATGCGCGAGCCCGAACCCAGTGACAAGGCCTGGCTGTCCTATCGCAGCAATCATTTCCAGGCCTGCCGTTTCGGCCTGCAGGGCAGCTATGTCACGCCCGACGGCCAGCGCATGCGCCTGATCGACCATCTGCGCGCGCTGTTCCAGCGCCTGATGCCGGTGGCCGAAGAGCTGGGCACCGGCGACATGATCGCGGCCCTGCGCGACGACGCCATGCGCAGCGGCAACGATTCGCGCTGGCTGCGCAACCAGTTCCACCGCCTGCGCGACCTGCCGCTGGTGGTGGAGGCCATGTCCACGGCTTGGCGCGGCTCGAACCGCGAGCCGGCGCCGGCCGAGCCGGCCGCCGTGTTGCGCCGGCGCATTCGCGCCACGTCCGAGCCCATGGCCGCGCTGCCCGGCGCGGAGCCGGGCGTCATCGTGCCCGACCGCCTGCATTGAACTCGGCGGAGGAGTATGAACAGGGGCCTGCGGGCCCCTTTTTCTTTGGTCGTGGGACGTTCTCAGGCAATCCGTGCCTGGGCGGCACGGGCGTTCCCGTCCGGTTGCGCCGTGGCCTGCCCGGCGCGGCGGCGCTGGTGGCCGTGCCGGTTCAGGGATTGCGGGGCTGGCGTCCGCCGATGGCGCTGACAGACAACCGCGTCTCGCCGGTGGCGGCGCGGTGCGCGGCGGCCCGCCAGGCATGGCCGTAGGCCACTTCGATGCTCAGCGCGATCACGCCGTCGGGGCGGCGCTGGGCTTCCAGCGCCGCATAGAGCCGGTCGCGCCAGTTCCGGCCCACCAGCCCGCCGCGGCGGCCTTCGGCGGGATTGCCGCCCAGCGCGCGCACGTCCTGCAGCAGTTTTTCCGGGCTGCGGTAGGTGAGTGTCAGGATTTCCTGATCCATCACCGGATCGGCGAAGCCGTTTTCCACCAGCAGGTCGCCGAAGTCGTGCATGTCCACGAAGGACGGCGTGGCGGTGCGCAGGCCGGCATCGGCCAGCGCCTGGCGCAGCTCGCGCAGCGTGGCCGGTCCCAGACAGGAGAACATGGCCAGCCCGCCGACCTTCAGCACGCGCCGCCATTCGGCCAGCGCCGCGTGCGGCGCGCGGTGCCAGTGCAGGGCCAGGTTGGACCAGACCAGCTCCAGCGATTCCGGCGCCAGGCCGGTCTGCGCCAGGTCGCCATTGATGAAGGCGGGCGCGGCCGGGCCACGGCGCGCCAGCTTGCCGATCCAGGCGCCCAGCCCGCCCGGCGCGTGGCGCTTGCGCGCGGCGGCCAGCAGCGGCTCGCAGTTGTCCAGGCCGGTGTAGGCCGCGTCCGGATAGCGCTCACGCAGCAGCGGCAGGTTGTCGCCCGCGCCACAGCCCGCGTCCAGCATGGCCTGCGGCGCCAGCCGGATGTATTGCAGCCGGCCCAGCATGCGGCGGGCGACTTCGCCATAGAGGAACTGGGCCTCGGACAGGTCGCCACGGCGCGCGAACTGGCGCGGCACGTCGGCGCTGACGATGGGCAGGGTGGGCAGGGGGGCGGATTCGGGAAGGGACATTTCGGTCGCGCCCGCGTCGGAAGGGGCGGGCGGAACATGATTTGATGACGGGATGGCAGACATTATTGCGCATCCGGGCCGCCCGTCCCGATTTCCCCTACGACGCGCCGGCCGACAACTGTGGTCGCGGCTGGCATCGGCCATGGGCTGCGATTGTCCGCTGTGCGGCGCGCGGGTGCGGGGCGCGCGCCTGTGCGCGGGCTGCGAGGCCGACGTCACCCGTAGCTGCCGTGAGCCGGGCGCGCGTTGTCCGCGCTGCGCGCAGCGCCTGCGCCAGCCGGCCCCGCTGTGCGCGGGCTGCCTGAGCCGGCCGCCCGCCTACCTGCGCGCCATCGTGGCATTCGACTACGAGCCGCCGGGCGTGGCCCTGATCGGTCAGTTGAAGACCCGGCTGCGCCTGTCGCTGGCGCCGGTGCTGGCGCGCCTGCTGGGGGCGGCCGTCGCCCGGGAGGCACCCCTGCCTGCCGATGCGGTGCTGGCTGCCGTGCCGGCCAGCCGGGCCTCGCTGCGTCGGCGTGGCATGAACCCGGCCATGGAGATCGCCCGCAGCCTGGCGACCGCGCTGGATCTGCCGCTGCGGCAGGGCGCGCTGCTGCGCCTGCGCGAAACGCCACGGCAGGCGGGGCTGGGCCGGCGCGAGCGCCGCGTCGCCCTGGCTGGCGTATTTCGCGGGCAGGGCGTGCGCGGCCGGCACGTGGCGCTGGTGGACGACGTGATGACCACGGGCAGCACGGCCGAGGCCGCCGCGCGGGCGCTGTTGGCGGCCGGCGCGCTCAGCGTGACCGTGCTGGCCGTCGCGCGCACGCCGGGGCGCGGGTCGTGAGCGGCCTGGATACGCGGCCGCGCGCGTTCCGCAGAGGCACGGGTACGATCCAGGCTGCGCGCATCGGCCAGGGCGTGGCCGGCCGCCATGGAGAAATCGGCGACAATTCCGCACGGGCGCGGTCCGACTCGCGCCCTTGCCTGCACGCTTGCTCCCACTGACTTTTTTCCTGCCCATGTTCCACGTCATCCTCGTTTGCCCCGAGATTCCGCCCAACACGGGCAACGCCATCCGCCTGTGCGCCAATACCGGCGCGCAGCTGCATCTGGTGCGGCCGCTGGGGTTCGAGCTGGACGATGCGCGCATGCGCCGCGCGGGCCTGGACTACCATGAGTGGCAGCCGGTGCGGGTGCACGACACGCTGGAAGAGGCGCTGGCCGACACGGGCGCGGCGCCCGCCGGCATCTATGCGCTGACCACGCATGCGCAGCGCAGCGTGGCGGATGTGGCCTTCAAGCCGGGCGACGTATTCGTGTTCGGCCGCGAGTCCGCCGGGCTGTCGGACGCGCATCAGGCGCTGTTCCCGCCGCAGCAGCGGCTGCGGCTGCCCATGCGCGCCGGGCAGCGCAGCCTGAACCTGTCGAACGCGGTCGCGGTGACCGTGTTCGAGGCCTGGCGTCAGCAGGGTTACGACGGCGGGTCCTAATCCAGCGACAGGTTCAGCTTCTGGATCACCTGGTCCCAGCGCGCTTTTTCATTCTTGATGCGGCTGGTCAGCGCTTCCGGCGTGGACGGCGCGGGCGTGAAGTACTGCAGTTCCATTTGCTTGCGCACCGCCGGGCTGTCGATGATGCGGGCCAGCTCGGAGTTCAGCCGCTCGATCACGGGCGTGGGCGTGCCGGCGGGCGCCAGCACCGCGTTCCACGAGATCGCCTCGAAATCCGGGTAGCCCTGCGCGGCCATGGTCGGGATGCCCGGCAGGGCGGCGCTGGGTTCCAGGCTGGTCACGGCCAGCAGCCTGACCTTGTTGTCGCGGGTCTGCGGCACGGCGATGGCGGGCACCATGAAGCCGGCCTGCACGTCGCCGCCGATGATGGCGGTGATGACCTGCGGGAAACCGGAGTACGGGATGTGGGCCAGGTCGACGCCGGCGCGTTCCTTGAACATCTCCATCGCCAGATGCGCCGAGCTGCCGGGGCCGACCGAACCGTAGTTCAGCGAGTTGCCGCGGCTCTTGACCAGCTTGACGAAGTCCTTGACGTTGTCGACCTGCAGGCTGGACGGCACCACCAGCACGTTGGGGCTGGTGCCTACCAGCGAGACCGGCGCCAGGTCGCGCAGCGGGTCGTAGCCGAGCGTCTTCTTGTACAGCGTGGGGGCGGTGACCAGCGGGCCGTTGATCGTGTAGAGCAGCGTGTAGCCGTCCGGCTTGGCCTGCGCCACGATGCGGGTGCCGATATTGCCGCCGGCGCCCGGCTTGTTGTCGACCACGATGGGCTGGCCCAGCGCCTGCGACAGCGGCTCGGAGATCGTGCGCGCCAGGATGTCGGGCGAGGAGCCGGGCGGGAAGGGCACCACCAGATGGATCGGGTGGTCAGGCCAGTCGGCGTGGGCGGCGGCGGGCAGGGCGGCGGCCAGGCTCAGGCACAGGCCGCGCAGCAGGCGGCCGACCCGGAACTTGCGGGCTTGCAACATGGATGAGGTCTCCAGGAGGGTCGTGACGTAGGTCTTGTTATGGGGGGGCGGCCGGGTCCGCGCTTTCGTAGCGGGCGTCGCGCGCCAACAGCGCCGACACCGCCGTCATGGGGGCCACGCCTTCGAACAGCACGGCGCAGACGGCTTCCGTGATGGGCAGCTCGACGCCGGCGGCGCGCGCCCGGTCCAGCGCGGCCTGGGCGCAGCGCACGCCCTCGGCGGTGATGCCGCTGGCCAGGATGTCGGCCAGCTTGCGGCCGGCGCCGATCTCCAGGCCCACGCGGCGGTTGCGCGACAGTTCGCCGGTGGCGGTGAGCACCAGGTCGCCCAGGCCGGTCAGGCCGGAGAAGGTCTCGGCCTGCGCGCCCAGGGCCACGCCCAGTCGCGCCATCTCGGCCAGGCCGCGGGTGATCAGCGCCGCGCGGGCATTGGTGCCCAGCGCCAGGCCGTCGCCGATGCCGCAGGCGACGGCGATCACGTTCTTGAGCGCGCCGCCGACCTCCACGCCTACCAGGTCGGCGCTGGCGTACACGCGCAGCGCGGCGCCATGGAAGGCCTGGATGGTGCGTTCGCGCACGGGCGCGGCGCTGCTGGCGATGGTCAGCGCCACCGGCAGGCCCTGCGCGACTTCGCGCGCGAAGGACGGTCCGGACAGCACGCCGCATTGGGCCTGCGGCAGCGCTTCGCGCACGATCTCGTGCGGCAGGCGGGCGGTGCCGGCTTCAAAGCCCTTGCAGGTCCAGACGATGGGGGTGTCTTGCAGGCCCAGCGCGGGCAGCCGGCTTGCCAGCTCGGCGCAGAGGGCGCCCAGCCCGGCCACGGGCACGCCCAGCACGATCAGGCCGGCGCCGCCGTCCTGTCGCAGGCTGGCGAGCGTGGCGTCGAGGTCGCTGGAATATTGCAGTGCCGGCGGCAGGGCAATGCCGGGCAGGTAGCGTTCGTTTTCCCGCCGCGCCGCGAGGGCGGATGCCTGGGCGGCGTCGCGCGCCCAGAGCACGGTGGGGTGGCGGCGGCTGGCGGCCGCCGCCAGGGCGGTGCCCCAGCTTCCCGCGCCCAGTACGGCGACGCGCAGGCTGGGCGAGGCGGAAGCGGTCATGGGGCGGTCCCTGGGGTTGCGCGGGTCCGCGTTACTGGCGGGTCGCGCCGGGGGGCAGGATGATGCCCGAGTCGCCGTTGGCGCCGTTGCCGTTGGCCGAGCCTTGCTGCTGGGCCAGTTCGGCCAGGCGCTGCTCGTACAGGGCCTGGAAGTTCACTTCGGTCAGGTGCAGCGGGGGCATCGAGGTGCGGGTGATCGCGTCGGCGATGTTGGCGCGCAGGTACGGGTAGAGCATGGTCGGGCAGACGATGCCCAGCAGCGGATCCAGCTGCTCTTCGGGGATGTTGGCGGCTTCGAAGATGCCGGCCTGGGTGCCTTCGACCAGGTAGACCACCTTGTCGTTGATGCGGGTGGTGACGGTGACCGTGACCGTGGTTTCGAACACGGTGTCGGCCAGGCGCTGGCCGCCGACGGCGATGCTCACTTCCACCTGGGGCGCTTCCTGCTCCAGGAAGACGTGGGGCGCATTCGGCATTTCCAGCGAGAGGTCTTTCAGGTAGACGCGCTGCAGGTTGAACGAGGGCGCGTCGTTGCCGCCTTCTTGCTGGGTGTTTTGGTTCTGGTCAGCCATGAGTGTTTCCGTTGGTAGGAGGGGGCAAAAATATAAGAGGATCAGCCGTTGAGCAGGGGCGCGAGGCCGCCCGCGCGATCCAGCGCCATCAGGTCGTCACAGCCGCCCACGTGGGTGTCGCCGATGAAGATCTGGGGCACGGTGCGGCGGCCGGTGCGCTCGATCATGATGTCGCGCTGGGCCGGATCGCGGTCGATCTGGATGATTTCCAGGTCGGCCACGCCGCGCTGCTCCAGCAGCGCCTTGGCGCGGGCGCAGTAGGGGCAATAATCCTTGCTGTACATGACAACTTTGTTCATGGGCGTTCCTGCGTATCGTGAACCGTGTGGCGGAGGGCGGGGGGCGGGGCCCCCGGAATCACTTCTGCGTGACCGGCAGGCTCGCGGCCAGCCAGGCGCGCATGCCGCCGTCCAGCGGCACCACGTCGGCGTAACCCTGGGCGCGCAGCTTGGCGGCGGCGCGGGCCGAATCGCGGCCATTGTCGCAGACCACGATCAGCGGCTTGTTCTTGGGCAGGTTGCCGGCCTTCTGTTCCAGGTCGGCGGCGGGCACGCTGCGGGCCTGGGCGATGTGGCCGGCCTGGAACTGCTCGGCCGGGCGCACGTCGACCCACACAGCCTGGCGCTGGTTGACCATCTGGATGGCTTCGGAGGTGCTCACGGCGGAGCCGGCCCGGCCTTTGCGCAGGGCGGGCACCATCAGCATGATGCCGGACACCACGGCCACGGCGACGATGAAGACGTTGTTTTTATCGAGCAAGAATTGCAGAAGATCCACGGAGCATCCTGAAGTGCGGCGGCTAGCCTTGGTAGCGATAAGCCCGGGGACGCGCCGCAGGGCAAATCTGCGGGTGCGCCCGGACAAAATCAAGGGCAAAATCGCTCAATTATAAAATGAGCGCATTGTTCAACCGCATTTCCCAACTTTTAACCCGCGCTCGCGCGTGACTAGCCATGCATAAACTCGTTCTGATGCGCCACGGCGAAAGCCAGTGGAACCTGGAAAACCGCTTCACCGGCTGGACCGACGTCGACCTGACCGACACCGGCCGCGAACAGGCCCGCAAGGCCGGCGAACTGCTCAAGAAAGAAGGCTATACCTTCGACCTGGCCTATTCCTCGCTGCTCAAGCGCGCCATCCGCACCCTGTGGATCGCCCTGGACGCGATGGACGCCATGTACACCCCGGTCGGCGTGACCTGGCGCCTGAACGAGCGCCATTACGGCGCCCTGCAGGGCCTGAACAAGGCCGAGACCGCCGCCAAGTATGGCGACGAGCAGGTGCTGGTCTGGCGCCGCGCCTACGCCATCGCGCCCGAGCCGCTGGCGCTGGACGACGAGCGCCACCCGCGCTTCGACAAGCGCTACGCCAAGGTGCCGGCCGACCAGCTGCCCGCCACCGAGTGCCTGAAGGACACCGTGGCGCGCGTGCTGCCGTTCTGGAACGAGTCCATCGCCCCGGCCATCCGCGCCGGCCGCAACGTGCTGATCGCCGCCCACGGCAACAGCCTGCGCGCGCTGATCAAGCACCTGGACAATGTGTCGGACGACGACATCGTCAACCTGAACATTCCCACGGGCCAGCCGCTGGTCTACGAACTGGATGATGACCTGCGCCCGATCCGCCACTATTATCTGGGCGATGCCGCCGAGATCGAGGCGGCCATGGCCGCCGTGGCGGCCCAGGGCAAGGCCAAGAAGGACTAAGGACAAGGGCCCGAAAGGGCTCCTCCATCAGGTGGAAACAGGTTCTGTTATGCGTCGCGCGTCGGGGTTGTTGTTGGCGGTCGTTCTGGCCGGTGGAACGCTTTCGGCCCGCGCCGCGCCCAATGACCTGGCCGGGCGCCAGTCCGAGGCCGAGCGCCAGCAGGCCCAGCTGCGCGACCGCATCGAGAACCTGCAAAAAGACATCGACACGCGCGAGGCCGCCCGTAAGGAAGCGGCCGACGCGCTGAAACAGTCCGAATCTTCCATTTCCCGCATCAATCTGCGGCTGCGCGAGCTGGCCGAGGCCAATCGCCAGGCCCAGGCCGACCTGGGCAGCCTGGAAAAGCAGATCGGCGCCCAGCAGGCGACGCTGGCCAAGCGCCGCGTCGAGCTGGCCGACCAGCTGCGCACCCAGTACACCAGCGGCCTGTCGCCCTGGACGGCGCTGCTGTCCGGCGACGATCCGCAATTGCTGGGCCGCAATCTGGGCTACCTGGATTACGTGTCCCAGGCCCGCGCCCAGGCGGTGCAGGCGCTGCGCGCCGACATCGACCGGCTGGCCGCGTTGCAGGGCAAGGCCGACGCCCGTCGCGCCGAGATCGAAAAAGTGGTGGCCGAGACCACCGAGCAGAAGACCGCCCTGGTCGGCCAGCAGAAAGAGCGCTCCACGCTGCTGGCCCAGCTGGAAGGGCAGATCGCCGCCCAGCGCGCCGAGGCCAACAAGCTGGGCCGGGACGACCAGCGTCTGTCGCGCCTGATCACCGACCTGGACGCGGCCATCGTCAAGCAGGCCGAGGAAGCCCGCCGCGCGGAAGAGGCGCGCAGGAAGGCCGAGGAAGCGCGCCGCGCCGAAGAGGCGCGCCGGGCCGAGGAAGCGCGCAAGAAGGCCGAGGCCGAGCGTCGCGCCGAGGAAGCCCGCAGGAAAGCCGACGAAGGGCGCCGCGCCGAGGCCGAGCGCCGCGCTGCCGCCGACGCGCGCCGCAACCGCGATGCGCAGGATGCGCAGGACGCGGCCCGGGCGCGCGAGCAGGTCGAGGCAGCCGCCCGCCAGCAGCGCGGACCGGTCGCCGTGGCCGACCCGGATGCCGCCGGCCTGCGTCCGGCCGATCGCCAGTCGCATACCCGCCTGACCGGTCCGGCCGACACGCCGTCGGCCAAGCCGACGGAACCGGCGAAAAAACCGGAATCCAAGCCGGAACCCGTCGAAGCCGACAGCACTCCAACCCGGACCGCATCCGTGTCGCAGCAGACGACGCGCCCCGTGGTCGGCGGCGGCAACGGCCTGAAGCACGGCCTGCCCATGCCGGTGCGCGGGCAGGTCCAGGGCCGATTCGGCGTCGACCGCCCCGACGGCGGCGTCTGGCGCGGCGTGGTGCTGCGCGCGCCGGAGGGCACGCCGGTCAAGGCCGTCGCGCCCGGCACGGTGGTCTACGCCGAATGGCTGCGTGGTTTTGGCAACCTCATCATTGTGGATCATGGGCAGCAATATCTGACGGTCTATGCTTACAACCAGAGCCTGCTCAAGCGGGTGGGCGATCCGGTTGGCGGCGGCGACACCATCGCCCTGGTCGGGGCGACCGGCGGCCAAGTGGAATCCGGCCTATACTTTGAAATTCGCCATCGCGGCGCTCCTGTCGACCCGGCCCAGTGGCTGGCGCAGTAGATCAGTACCAGTTCAGTACATTATTGGCAGCCACTCGTTGGTACATCCGTAGGACAGCCGGCAGGCTTGCGGCTCGCCTTCGGCGAAAACAAAATTCGGGAAGTGTGCATGGGCACTCGCAAATTTCGCGGTTTCGGACTGATCGCCACCGGTGCGGTGGCAGGCGTATTGCTGAGCGTTGGCGTATCCGCCGTGGCCCAGCGCGGCAGCCCGCTGCCCCTGGACGAGCTCAGGCAGCTGAGCAACGTCTTCGCCGCGATCAAGAACAACTATGTCGAAGCGGTTGATGACAAGACGCTCATCAGCAACGCGATCTCCGGCATGGTGTCCAACCTGGATCCGCACTCGGCCTACCTGGACGCCGAGGCCTTCCGCGAAATGCAGACCGCCACGCAGGGCGAGTTCGGCGGCCTGGGCATCGAGGTCGGCGCCGAGGACGGCTTCGTCAAGGTCATTTCCCCCATCGAGGACACGCCCGCCGCGCGCGCCGGCGTGATGGCCGGCGACCTCATCATCAAGATCGACGACACGCCCACCAAGGGCATGTCGCTGAACGAAGCGGTCAAGCTCATGCGCGGCGCGCCCAAGTCGCCGATCACGCTGACCATCATGCGCGCCGATCGTCCCCAGCCCATCGTGCTGAAGATCGTGCGCGACATCATCAAGGTGCGCAGCGTGCGCAGCAAGATGCTGGACAACGGCGTCGGCTACGTCCGCATCGCCCAGTTCCAGGAAAAGACCGGTTCCGACCTGGCCAAGCAGCTCAAGGACCTGGGCGCCAAGGAAGCCCCCAAGGGCCTGGTGCTGGACCTGCGCAACGACCCGGGCGGCCTCCTGACCAGCGCCATCGGCGTGTCCGGCGCCTTCCTGCCGCCCGAGACCCTGGTGGTCTCGACCGACGGCCGGACGCCCGATGCCCGCCACAAGTACCTGGCCTCGCCGTCGGAATACGCGCGCGGCGAAAGCAACTACCTGTCGGGCCTGCCGGCCTGGACCAAGACCGTGCCGATGGTGGTGCTGGTCAACGTCGGCTCGGCCTCGGCATCCGAGATCGTGGCCGGCGCGCTGCAAGACCACAAGCGCGCCAAGGTGCTGGGCAACCGTACCTTCGGCAAGGGCTCGGTGCAGGTGATCCTGCCGCTGTCCGAGAGCACCGCGGTCAAGCTCACCACCTCGCGCTACTTCACGCCCAGCGGCCGTTCCATCCAGGCCACCGGCATCGAGCCCGACTACGTGGTGGCCGACACCGCCGACGGCGACCTGTTCCGCCTGCCGCGCGAAGCCGACCTGCAACGCCACCTGTCGAACCAGCAGACCTCTAACGAGGTGAAATCCAGCGCCGACCAGGAAAACGTCGAACTGCCGGCCAAGATCTTCGAATTCGGCGGCAAGGACGACTTCCAGCTGCAGCAGGCGCTGAACCTGCTGGCCGGCAAGCCGGTGCAGAAGGGCTCGGCCCGCGCCCAGGCCAAGGCCGACGCCAAGGTCGGCGGCCCGGCGCAGCGCATGAAGATCACGCCGACCGGAGTCGAGCCCAGCAAGGAAAAATGAACGACGAGCAACTGTTGCGCTATGCCCGCCACATCCTGCTCGACGAACTCGGCATCGAGGGGCAGGAAAGACTGCTGGCGGCGCGGGTGCTGATCGTCGGCGCGGGCGGGCTGGGCTCGCCCGCCGCGCTGTACCTGGCCACCGCCGGCGTGGGCGACATCACGCTGGCCGATGACGACGTCGTCGAACTGAGCAACCTGCAGCGCCAGATCCTGCACACCACGGCCAGCGTGGGCCGGCCCAAGGCCGAGTCCGGCCGCGACATGCTGGCGGCGTTCAATCCGCAGGCCCGCGTCCATGCGCGCGTCGAGCGCCTGCAGGGCCAGGCCCTGTCCGACGCGGTGGCCGCCGCCGACCTGGTGCTGGACTGCACCGACAACTTCACCACCCGCCACGCCATCAACCGCGCCTGCGTCGAGCACCGCAAGCCGCTGGTCTCGGGCGCCGCCATCCGTTTCGACGGCCAGGTCAGCGTCTACGACCTGCGCGACGACAAGGCGCCCTGTTACCACTGCCTGTTCCCCGAGGCCGATGACGTCGAGCAGGCCAATTGCGCCACCATGGGCGTGTTCGCGCCCGTGGTCGGCATCATTGGCAGCATGCAGGCCGCCGAGGCCCTGAAGCTGCTGTCCGGCGTCGGCGAAAGCCTGTCGGGCCGGCTGCAATGGCTGGACGTGCGCACCATGCAGTGGCGCAGCGTCAATGTGCAGCGCGACCCGGAATGTCCGGTCTGCGGACACCGGCCCGCCTGAAAATTCACGCCGCGCCTTATCGGCTTCAGCCGGTTTCACCGGCGTGCTATTGGCCTTGCGGCCAATGTATGGACTGAAAAATCCCTGCTATAACCGCTGCCTGCCCGTGGATCCGGGCCGGGGGCGCGAGAGTGGTGGATACGGGACTGAAGTTCAGCTTGCCTAAGTGGCGCTTGACGCGTTGGCTGACCCACGCCGGCCATGGCACGCCCGCCGACATCCGCGCTGCGCTGCTGGCCAGCCTGTTCGGGACGCTGCCCATCTTCGCCGGCGGCGTCATCAATACCGTGCTCATCTCCGGCATCGTCGCCTGGCGCCGGCCCGAGCCGCTGTACCTGTCCTGGCTCATCCTGGAACTGGCGTTGGCCGCCGTGCGGGTCATGGTGCTGCGCTCGGCGCTGCGCGCCGCGCGGCACGGCGGCAACACGCATACCGACGTCTACATCCTGCTGGCGCTGCTGTGGGCCTTCAGCGTGGGCTATGGCGTCTTCGTCACCTTCCTGAATGGCGACTGGCTTTCGGCCACGCTGGCCGGCGTGTCCTGCGGCGCGATGGCCGGTGGCATCTGCTTTCGCAACTACGGCGCGCCCCGGCTGGTCGCGGCGATGATCTTCCTGAGCCTGGGGCCGATGTGTCTGGGGGCGCTGTTCACCGGCGAGGCGGTCACCGCCATCGTCTTCATCCAGATCCCGTTCTACCTGGTCAGCATGAGCATCGCCTCGCACCGGCTGAACCGCATCCTGGTGTCCACCATGCTGTCCGAGCGCGAGAACGACCGCCGCGCCAGCGAGGACGTGCTAACGGGCCTGGCCAACCGGGCCGGGCTGCAGTCGGCGCTGGAGCGCATCTGTTCCGGCACGCGCGAGCACGACACGCCCGCCGCGCTGCTGTACATGGACATGGACGATTTCAAGATCATCAACGACACCCATGGGCATGCCGCCGGCGACCAGGTGCTCAAGACCATCGCCGACCGCATGCGCGGCATGCTGCGCGTGGACGATGTGGCCGCGCGCATGGGCGGCGACGAATTCATCGTGCTGGTCACCGGCATCGACGCGCCGGCCGCGTTGCGGCTGGGCGAACACCTGCTGCAGGACGTCTCGCATCCGATCGCGCTGGCCGACGGCACGCGCGTGAGCGTGGGGCTGTCCATCGGCATCAGCATCATCTCGCGCAACAACCGCGACGCCCAGGCCGCGCTGGACGCGGCCGACGCCGCCCTGTACCGGGCCAAGGCGCAGGGCGGCCGCTGTTGCGCCGTCGCCGGAGCGTTCGAGGACGACGCCGCGCAACAGGAAGGCGACGTCGTGGCGGCCTGAGGCGGGCCGCGGTATCGGCCCAAAATAGGGCCACGATAGGGCAAGAATAGGGCAGGGCCCGGCCAGGGCAGCGTTCTCCGTCACCCGGACTGCGCCGTCGTGGACGCCGCTCGTTCGCCGGGAAAATTGGATGCTGCCAAGAAAAGTTATCAGATAACCTGAAAAGTATGCCTATAATCGCGGCATGCTGACGCCTTCCCTGACCCTGACCGAACAGGTCGCCCGCCAGATCGCCGCCGACATCGCCCAAGGCGTGCATCCCGTCGGCGCCAAACTGCCGTCCGGCCGCGTGCTGGCCGAACAGTACGGCGTCAGCGCCGCCGTGATCCGCGAAGTCACCGAGCGACTGCGCGCGCAGGGACTGATCCAGAGCCGCCAGGGCTCCGGTTGCACCGTCACCTCGCGCACCGGCGCGCAGGGCTTCCTGCTGTCGGACAGCATCGCCGCCAGTCGCGAACAACTGGCCAGCGTGTACGAACTGCGCATGGAACTCGAAGGCGGCGCCGCGGCGCTGGCCGCGCTGCGCCGCGACGACGCCGACCTGGCCGCCATGGCCGACTCGCTGGCGAGGCTGGAGCGGCACCTCGAAGACCCGGAGCAGGGCGTCGAAAACGACATCTCGTTCCACCTGGCCGTGGCCGCCGCCACGCACAACAGTCATTACGCGGACCTGCTGCGCTACCTGAACCTGCAACTGCGCCAGGCCGTGGGCGCGGCGCGCGCCAACAGCCGCCAGCAGGCCGGGCTGAGCGTTGCCGTGCACCAGGAGCATGTGGCGGTGTTCGAAGCCATCCGCGCGCAGGATGCCGTCGCCGCCCGCCAGGCGGCCGTGGGGCACCTTCGGCAAGCCGCCGCGCGATTGCAGCTGGCGCTGGCGGAGGACGCGCCGTAGCGCACCGCTGTCCCGTCATCGACCCGATTCGCTTCTGACCCGTCCTACTTTCCACCGCTAGTTCCACCGTTTCCAGGCACCTCTCATGAGTTCAACCGATTTCGCCCAACGCCTGGTCCAGGCCCTGGGCCCCGACACCGTCGCCACCGCTGAACAGGACGTCGCGCCCTGGCTGTCCGACTGGCGCGGCCTGTACAACGGCCGCGCCCAGGCAGTGGTGCGCCCGCGCCGCACCGAAGAGGTCGCCACCTGCCTGGCGCTGTGCCAGCAGGCCGGCGTGCCGGTGGTGCCGCGCGGCGGCAATACCGGCCTGTGCGGCGGCGCCACGCCCGACCAGGGCGCGGCCAACGTGGTGCTGAGCCTGGACCGGATGAACGCGGTGCGCGGCATCGACACCATCGCCAACACCCTGGTGGCCGAGGCCGGCTGCATCCTGGGCAATCTGCGCCGCGCGGCGCAGGACGCCGGCCGGCTGCTGCCGCTGAGCCTGGCGGCCGAGGACTCCAGCCAGATCGGCGGCAACGTCGCCACCAACGCCGGCGGCGTGAACGTGGTGCGCTACGGCATGGCGCGCGAGCTGGTGCTGGGCCTGGAAGCCGTGCTGCCCACGGGCGAGGTGTTCCACGGCCTGCGCACGCTGCGCAAGGACAACACCGGCTACGACCTCAAGCAGCTCCTGATCGGCTCCGAAGGCACGCTGGGCGTGATCACCGCCGTGGCGCTGCGCCTGTTCCCGCGCGCCGACGTGCGCTCGGTGGTGCTGGCGGCGGTGGAGTCGCCGGCCCAGGCGCTGCGCCTGTTCGAGCTGTTGTACGCCAAGTGCGGCGCGCGCCTGCAGGCCTTCGAGTATTTCTCGGGCGATTGCCTGGACCTGGTGCTGACGCACGCCGAAGGCGTGCAGGAACCCTTCGGCCAGCGTTACCCCGCCTATGTGCTGGTGGAGCTGGCCGACTCGGCCGACGAGGCCGCGCTGAACGCCCTGCTGGAAAGCGTGATCGGCCAGGCGCTGGAAGACGAGCTGTGCCTGGACGCGGTGGTGTCGGCCTCGCTGGCCCAGCTGCAAGGGCTGTGGAAGCTGCGCGAGGAAATCTCCGAGGCGCAGCGCGCCGATGGCCCGCACCTGAAGCACGACGTGTCCCTGCCCATCGAGCGCATCCCGGACTTCATGGCCTCGGCCCAGGCCCGGCTGCAGGCGCAGTTCTCCGGCATCCGCCCCTTCATCTTCGGCCACTTCGGCGACGGCAACCTGCACTACAACCTGTCGCGCCCGGCCGGCGCGCCGCGCGACTGGGCCGCCACGCAGGGCGCGGCCATCACCGACGCGGTGCTGGACGAGGTCAACCGATACGGTGGCAGCATCAGCGCCGAGCACGGCATCGGCCAGCTCAAGCGCGATCACTTCCTGCACAGCAAGGATCCGCTGGAGCTGCGGCTGATGCGCGAGATCAAGCGCCTGGTGGACCCGGCGGGCATCATGAATCCGGGCAAGCTGCTGTAGGCGGCCGCCCGCGAGCGTCGCCAGGCCGCGTTTCTGGCATCTCGTCGCGCTCGTTCGCCCGAGCCGGCCGTTGCAGGATGAGAGCGCCCGGCGCTTATTGCCGGTGATAGACCTCGGCGCCCTTCTTCACGAACTCGATGGACTTTTCCTGCATGCCCTTTTCCAGCGCGTCCTTCTCGCTCACGCCCTGCGACGCGGCGTAGTCACGCACGTCCTGCGTGATCTTCATCGAGCAGAAATGCGGGCCGCACATGGAGCAGAAGTGCGCCACCTTCATCGAGTCCTTGGGCAAGGTCTCGTCGTGGAACTCCTTCGCCGTGTCCGGATCCAGGCCCAGGTTGAACTGGTCGTCCCAGCGGAACTCGAAGCGCGCCTTGGACAGCGCGTTGTCGCGGATGGCCGCGCCCGGATGGCCCTTGGCCAGGTCGGCCGCGTGCGCCGCGATCTTGTACGTGATGATGCCGTCCTTCACGTCCTTCTTGTTCGGCAGGCCCAGGTGCTCCTTGGGCGTCACATAACAGAGCATGGCGGTGCCGTACCAGCCGATCAGCGCGGCGCCGATGCCGGACGTGATGTGGTCGTAGCCCGGCGCGATGTCGGTGGTCAGCGGGCCCAGCGTGTAGAACGGCGCCTCGTGGCAGTGTTCCAGCTGCAGCTCCATGTTTTCCTTGATCATCTGCATCGGCACGTGGCCGGGGCCTTCGATCATGACCTGCACGTCGTGCTTCCAGGCCACCTGGGTCAGCTCGCCCAGCGTCTTCAGCTCGGCGAACTGCGCCTCGTCGTTGGCGTCGTAGCCCGAGCCCGGGCGCAGGCCGTCGCCCAGCGAGAAGCTGACGTCGTAGGCCTTCATGATTTCGCAGATCTCGTCGAAGCGCTCGTACAGGAAGCTCTCCTTGTGATGCGCCAGGCACCACTTGGCCATGATCGAGCCGCCGCGCGAGACGATGCCCGTCATCCGGTCCGCCGTCATGGGAATGAACGGCAGGCGCACGCCGGCGTGGATGGTGAAGTAGTCCACGCCTTGTTCGGCCTGCTCGATCAGCGTGTCGCGGAAGATCTCCCAGGTCAGTTCCTCGGCCTTGCCGTCGACCTTTTCCAGCGCCTGGTAGATCGGCACGGTGCCGATCGGCACGGGCGAGTTGCGGATGATCCACTCGCGCGTTTCATGGATGTGCTTGCCGGTGGACAGATCCATGACCGTGTCGCCGCCCCAGCGGATGGCCCAGGTCATCTTCTCGACTTCCTCGCCGATGCCGGAGCTGACGGCCGAGTTGCCGATGTTGGCGTTGATCTTCACCAGGAAGTTGCGGCCGATGGCCATCGGCTCGATTTCCGGGTGGTTGATGTTGGCCGGGATGATGGCGCGGCCGCGCGCGATCTCGTCGCGCACGAACTCGGGCGTGATGGCCGACGGGATGGCCGCGCCGAAGGACTGGCCCGGATGCTGGCGCAGCAGGCGTTTGACCATCTTCTCGCCATCCGGACCGCTGGCGCGCAGCGTTTCCAGGTACTGCTCGCGGCGCAGGTTTTCGCGGATGGCCACGAATTCCATTTCCGGCGTGATGATGCCTCGGCGCGCGTAGTGCATCTGGGTGACGTTGGCGCCCGACTTGGCGCGGCGCGGCGGACGGCGCAGGTCGAAGCGCATGGCCGTCAGCTTGGGATCGGTCAGGCGTTCCTTGCCGTAGTCGCTGGTCGGGCCGGCCAGCAGCTCGGTGTCGCCGCGCTCTTCGATCCAGGCGCGGCGCAGCTCGGGCAGGCCGCGGCGGATGTCGATCTTGGCGTCCGGGTCGGTGTAGGGGCCGCTGCAATCGTAGACCGTCAGCGGCGGGTTCTTCTCGCCGCCGAACATGGTGGGCGTGTCGGCCTGCTCGATCTCGCGGAACGGCACGCGGATGTCGGGCCGCGAGCCGGTCTCGTACACCTTGCGCGATTTGGGCAGCGGCGCGACGGCGGCCGAGTCCACTTCTGCGGTGGCGGCCAGGAATTTGGGATTGGCGTTCATGGAAAGCTCCAAGCGAATGGTTTGGAGCCGATCGGGAATGAATCCCCGCCGCGCGCGATGGCGTGGCGGAAATACGGCTCCCAGCATCGGCATTATCCGTACTGGTACGAAGGGACTCTCTCAACACGTCGGCGCCCTGCGGGCGGGACGAGTACCCCTGCGCGAAAGCGAAGTATAGAGCCTGCCGGGGGCCGGCCGCCAAAGTGGTCGATGCTGCGGCGCAAGATGCGGGCGGTCGACGCGTGGTATTACTGGTTTACATTTGGAATCAGACTGCCGAGACAGGGGCAATCAGGTTCTGTACACTTTTTTCGTCAATTGCGGCGGGCAACGTCCGCCGTCCGGTCTGAAGACTACTCAAAGAAGGAAACGAGCATGCAACTGACCCTGCGCAACATGGCGCCCGCCTTGATGGTCCTGACCCTGGCGCTTGCGGGTTGCAAGACCGCGCCGACCAAGAATGCCGGCGATGCCGCCGCGACGCCCCAGACGGGCCAGCAACAACAGCAACAGCAGTCGCCCTCGGCCACGGCTTCCGTGGTGGAGTTCTACGTGGCCAGGACCCAGGCCGGTCCGGGCCTGACGGAAGTCACGCTGCCCGACGGCAAGCTCTACATGGAACAGCAGCCCGTGCTGACGCGCGCCGACCTGACCGAGGCCGCCCAGCTGGTGGACCGCGAAGGCAACAACTTCGTCGGCCTGCGCTTCTCGGAATCGGGCGCGCGCAAGCTCAACGACATCAGCAGCAAGAACGTCGGCAACATGCTGGTCCTGGTGCTGGACCGCGAGCTGATCGCCGCGCCGCGCATCGGCGAGCCGCTGAATCGCGGCGTGCTGGCGTTTGGCGTGCCGTCGGCGAAGGCGGCCGCCGACATCGCTTCCCGCATCCGTGGCGATTCGTCCGCGCCGGCCGCCGGTGGCTCGCCGGCCACCGCGCCTGTCACGGCGCCGGCGGCCAAGCCCTGAGTCCGGTACGCCTGGCCGGCCGCACTTGGCCGGCCGCGCGGGATGCAACCGCGTCCGCCGTTAAGCACAAAGCCCCCTGCAAAGGGGGCTTTGTGCTGTTGCGCCAGCGGGAAGGGCGGCGCTGCTAGTTTTGCTTGCGGCGTGGCTTCAGGCTGCGACGCGCCTGCGCGGTTTCGATGTAGGTCTGCACCAGCGCTTCCAGCATGTTCCGTTCGTCCTGCGTCAACGCGTCGAAGTGCGACGGAGAAATATTCGGAAAGGGCCATGGCGCTTGCGGGCGCGGCTTGCGACCCGCGCGCTGCGCCGGTTCGGCCACGTTCGCCGGCGGCAGCGTGTTGCTGAGGTCGTAGCCGTCCAGCGGCAACTCCATCGAGCCCTTGCCGGTTTCCAGCCACTCGAGTTCGACTTTCAGCACCTGGGCCAGCTTGCGCGCCGAACGGCTCGATTGGCGCAGGCTGCTTTCGTAGCTGCCGATTGCACTTTGCGAGATTCGGGCAAGCCGCGCCAGCTCCTCTTGCGTGTAGCCGCGAAGGAGACGTGCGTGCTTCAGTCGGTCTGAAAATGTCTTCACAGCGCGATTGAAGCTTGCCACGAATTTACCTTGGTGGCTATAAGTATCACTTAGGTAATATGCCTGTTAGGGGTTGATCATGTGGCACAGAGGCACCGTCTTTGTCGTGCAATCCGATGAAATTGCGGGTAATCATTTCGCCAAGGATCTGCGTGAGTTGCGCTGGCGCGTCCATTGCTTCGCATCGGTGAACGCGCTGCTCGAACGCCTGTCCGGGCAGGTGACGGACGCGATCGTGCTGCGCGATCGCTACGATGATCCTTCGCTGTCCATCGCCGCCGCGCGCCGGGCCGCGCCGGGCGCGGCGCTGGCCTGGCAGGACGCCGACGCCTGCGCACAGGCCCGCATCGCGGCCATGGACGCGGGCGCGGACGCTTGCCCGGCGCCGGACATGAGCATGGCCGAATGGGATGCGCTGCTGCGCACGCTGTGCCGGCGGCTGCAGGGCGCTGGGCGTCCCGCGCCGGCCTGGCGCGTGGACATGCACGCGCGTGTGCTGGCGGGGCCGGCGGGCGAGCGGCTGCCGCTCACCGCGACCGAGCGCGCCTTCCTGGTGCGTCTGCTCAATGCGCCGGACCACTGCCTGCGACGCGAGCGTTTCCTGCCGCGCAACGCCGCCGTCGAGCGGGACAGCGTGCGCCGCGTGGACGTGCTGGTCTCGCGTCTGCGCAGCAAGGCGCGGCGGCTCGATATCGACCTGCCGGTATTGGCGGTGCGCGGGTGGGGCTACATCCTGCTGGCGCGGGGCGGGCAGGCGGGCGCGGACGCTACAGGACGACCAGATTATCCCGATGCATGAGCTCGGGTTCGGTCATGCTGCCCAGGATGCGGGCAATCTGCGATGAAGGCTGGCGCAGGATGCGCCGGGTGTCGGCGGCCGAGTAGTTGATCAGGCCGCGCGCGCATTCGCGGCCCTCGCTGTCGACGCAGGCGACCACGTCGCCGCGGCCGAACTCGCCGTCGACGGCGGTCACGCCGATGGGCAGCAGGCTCTTGCCTTCGCGCAGCAGGGCCTGCACGGCGCCGTCGTCCAGCGTCACGCGGCCGCGCAGGCGCAGGTGATCGGCCAGCCATTGCTTGCGCGCCGACCACACCGGCAGCGCCGCCTGCAGCTCGCTGCCGATGCACTCGCCTTGCGCCAGGCGGGTCAGCACGTCGCGCTCGCGGCCCGAGGCGATCACGGTATGCGCGCCGCTGTGCGCGGCGCGCTTGGCCGCCAGCACCTTGGTCAGCATGCCGCCGGTGCCGATGCCGCTGCCGGCGCCGCCGGCCATGGCTTCCAGCGCGGCGTCGCCCGCTTGCGCGTGCGAGATGAACTTGGCGTCGGGGTTCTTGCGCGGGTCCGAATCGTACAGGCCGCGCTGGTCGGTCAGGATGACCAGCGTGTCGGCTTCGATCAGGTTGGTGACCAGCGCGCCCAGCGTATCGTTGTCGCCCAGCCGGATCTCGTCGGTGACGACGGTGTCGTTCTCGTTGACGATGGGCACCACGCCCAGGCGCAGCAGCGCGAACAGCGTGCTGCGGGCGTTCAGGTAGCGGTGGCGGTCGGCCAGGTCTTCGTGGGTGAGCAGGATCTGCGCGGTGCGCAGGCCGTGTTCCGCGAAGGCGGCCTCATACGCCTGGCACAGGCCCATCTGGCCCACGGCGGCGGCGGCCTGCAACTCGTGCATCACCGACGGACGCTTGCGCCAGCCCAGTCGCGCCATGCCTTCCGCGATCGCGCCGCTGGACACCAGCACCACCTGCCGGCCTTGCTTGCGCAGCGCGGCGATCTGCGCGGCCCAGTGGGCCACGGCGGCACGGTCCAGGCCGCGGCCTTCGTTGGTGACGAGCGACGAGCCCACCTTGGCGACGATGCGCTGGGCGTTGGAGACGACGGATACGGCGGTTGATTCGGCAGACATGATCAGGGCGGACTGCGGCGCGAAGAGGCGTAATCGGATGAAGCTGCGATTATGGCTTATTCGTCGCCGCCGGTCTGGCCGCCCTTGGGCGTGGCGTCCGAGCGCGTGTCGTCGAAGCGCGGGTCTTCGGCCACGTAGATGCCGTCGGCCTGGTCCTGCGCCAGCTGTTCCTTTTCGCGCTCGGCGTCCAGGTAGTCCTGCAGCGCGTAGATCAGGTCCTGCGTGCCTTCGCCCGACAGGCCGGAGATGCCGAACACCGGGCCGGTCCAGTCGTAGAGCTTGAGGAAGCGCTGCTTGGTGTCCTCGGGATCGGCCACCATGTCCAGCTTGTTCAGCACCAGCCAGCGCGGCTTGTCGGCCAGTTCGGGATCGTAGCGACGCAGTTCCTCGACGATGGCGCGGGCGTCGATCACGGCCTGCTCGACCGGATCGGCGTCGGGATCGGGCGTGGACACGTCCACCAGGTGCAGCAGCACGCGCGTGCGCGCCAGGTGCCGCAGGAACAGGTGGCCCAGGCCGGCGCCTTCCGAGGCGCCTTCGATCAGGCCGGGAATGTCCGCCACCACGAAGCTGCGCGACGGCGAGGTGCGCACCACGCCCAGGTTCGGATGCAGCGTGGTGAAGGGGTAGTCGGCGATCTTGGGCTTGGCGTTCGAGATGCGGGTGATCAGCGTGGACTTGCCGGCGTTCGGCAGGCCCAGCAGGCCCACGTCGGCCAGCACCTTCAGTTCCATGCGCAGGTAGCGGTGCTCGCCTTCCTTGCCGGGCGTCCACTGACGAGGCGCGCGGTTGACGCTGGACTTGAAGTGGATGTTGCCCATGCCGCCCTGGCCGCCGGCCGCCAGCACGACCTTCTGCTCGTGGCGGTTCAGGTCGAACAGGACTTCGCCGGTCTCGGCGTCATGGATGACGGTGCCGACGGGCACGCGCAGCGTGATGTCGGGGGCGGCCGCGCCGTACTGGTCCGAGCCGCGGCCGTTTTCGCCGTTCTTGGCGCGATGCAGGCGCGCGTAGCGGAAGTCGATCAGCGTGTTGATGTTGCGATCGGCCACGGCGAAGATGGTGCCGCCGCGTCCGCCGTCGCCGCCGTCCGGGCCGCCCTTGGGGATGAACTTTTCGCGGCGAAAGCTCGCCACGCCATTGCCGCCTTTGCCGGCGACGACTTCGATGGTGGCTTCGTCTACGAATTTCATGATGTCTGCGCGTGAAGTATGTGTGGGACTGCGCCGATAAGGGCGGCAGCCGGGTGGTTCATGGCCGGGCCATCAACCATTCTGCCCGAAATGGGCCGGCGATAAAAAAGCCCCGCCGCATGCGGCAGGGCTTTCGCCGTTCGTCGACGCGGCCGGGCCGCGTCGCAGAGCGTGCCTGGCCGAATTACTCGGCGGCGACGATCGAAACGGTTTGCTTGTTCAACGCGCCCTTGAAGCCGAATTGAACCTTGCCGTCGATCAGCGCGAACAGGGTGTGGTCCTTGCCCATGCCGACGTTCACGCCAGCGTGGAAGCGCGTGCCGCGCTGACGCACGATGATCGAACCGGCGGGGATGAGTTCACCGCCGAATGCCTTGACGCCCAGACGCTTCGATTCTGAGTCGCGTCCGTTCCGCGTAGAGCCGCCGCCCTTTTTCTGTGCCATGTTTAGCTCCTGCTAATGTGGTACCGAGTCGCTTCTCAGGCCGTGATGGCTTCGATGCGGATTTCGGTGTAGTTCTGACGGTGGCCCTGATGCTTCTGATAGTGCTTGCGACGGCGCATCTTGAAGATCTTGACCTTGTCGTGGCGGCCTTGCGCAAGAACCGTTGCCTTGACCACGGCGCCGGCGACGAGAGGCGTACCAACTTTCAGCTGGTCGCCTTCGCCCACGGACAGCACTTGGTCCAGGGTGATTTCTTGCCCAATGTCAGCCGGTATCTGTTCTATCTTGAGTTTTTCGCCAGCAGCAACGCGATATTGCTTGCCGCCGGTTTTTACGACCGCGTACATGGGGTGTTCCTTAAATAGGTAAAAAGGCCTGTCCGACTGCCGGCTTCGCTGACACACATGCTTGGCGCATGGCATGCAGCAAAGTGGCGGCGCCTTCGCTCTTGCCGTCCGCCCTGACTACTGGGTTTTGACCGAACGCTGCCTGATCTGATGATCGATCCAGGCTGGGCTTGGGCTGCGGAACGTGCCGACGTAATTCGGCCATTAGGAAATAGCCGAATCCGGGATATTAGCCCGCCCGCCATGGAAAGTCAAAAAGCGCTTGCGGGCTAAGGGTTTAGCTGTGGCGCGCCGGCCTCAGGGCAGGGCGGCGGTCAGCTTGGCCAGCTCGCGCGCCACCTGGCGGATGCCGGCGATGGCGGCCTGCCGGTGGGCCTCGTCCAGCCGGTCAGAGGGAATGGACGTGCTGACGGCCAGCCGCTTGCCCAGCGGCGTCACGCCCACATAGGCGGCAAAGCAGGTCAGGCCGGCCGCGACCTCCTCGCGGTCCTGGGCCAGGCCGTCGCGGCGCACCTCTTCCAGTTCGCGGCGCAGCGCCTCGGGCGTGGCCAGCGTGCGTTCGGTGACTCGGGCCAGCTTGGCGGGCAGGCGCGCGTCCAGCTCGGCCGGATCCAGCCCGGCCAGCATCGCCTTGCCCAGCGCGCAGGCGTGCGCTGGCAGCCGCAGCCCCAGATCGGACACCAGCCGCACCGGCCGGCGCGCGTCCTCGCGCGCCAGATAGACCACCTCGAAACCGTCCAGCGCCGCCAGTTGCACCACCTCGTTGCAGCGCGCCACGAATTCCGCCGCCACCCGGTGGAAGGCGGTCTGCAGGCTGTCGTGGCGCAGGTAGGCCGCGCCCAGCGCCATCAGCTCGATGCCGACGATGTAGCCGCCCTCGCGGCGCTCGATCCAGCGGCGCCGCTCCAGGCTGTCCAGCAGCAGGTACAGCGTGCTGCGGGGCAGGCCGCAGGCGCGCATCAATTCGGAGGCCTTCACCGGGCCCGGTTGCGCGGCCAGCGTCCTGAGGATGTCGTGGGCGCGGCGAATGGCGGGAACGTCGGCGGTGTCAGGCATGAGTGTCCAATAGGTTGAACAGAAATCTAGCATATTGGACGTTGTGGCAAGCCGCTCCTAGACTCGGACGCAGTCCCTGGCGCATCGCGCCTGGGACCGAACAACCCCCGGACGAAACTCGGACCCAAGGAACCCGCATGGCCGCTCCCACCATTCCCGATCATCACCTGCCCGCCGACCTGGACCGCGCTTTGCTGGTCGGCCGCGTCTGGCGCCCGGCGCCGCAGGACGGCCCCTGCGTGGTGGCGGTGCGCGGCGGCCGGATGTTCGACATCACCGCCGTGGCCCCGACCATGGCCGACCTGCTGGAGCGGCCCGACCGCGTCGAGCTGGCGCGGTCCGCGCCCGGCGAGCCGCTGGGCGACGCGCGCGACTGGCTGGCGTCCAGTCTGGCCGGCGGCCCGGCCCGCCTGCTGGCGCCTTGCGACCTGCAACCGGTGAAGGCCGCCGGCGTCACCTTCGCCGTCAGCCTGCTGGAACGCTTGATCGAGGAAGAGGCGGGCGGCGATGCCGGCCAGGCCGAGGCGATCCGCGAACGCCTGCAGGGCCTGATCGGCTCGGACCTGTCGCGGCTGCGGCCCGGCTCGGCCGAGGCCATGGCGCTGAAGGAAGCGCTGGTGGCGCGCGGCCAGTGGTCGCAATACCTGGAAGTGGGCATCGGCCCGGACGCCGAGGTCTTCTCCAAGGCGCCGCCCATGGCCTCGGTCGGCTATGGCGCCCGCATCGGCGTGCTGCCCGAATCACGTTGGAACAACCCCGAGCCCGAGCTGGTGCTGGCCGTGGACAGCCGTGGCCAGATCGTGGGCGCGACGCTGGGCAACGACGTCAACCTGCGCGACGTGGAAGGGCGCAGCGCGCTGCTGCTGACCCGCGCCAAGGACAACAACGGCTCCTGCGCCATCGGCCCCTTCATCCGGCTGTTCGACGCCGATTTCACCCTGGACAGCGTGCGCGTCGCCGAGGTGGCGCTGCGCATCGACGGGCCCGACGGCTTCTCGCTGGCCGGCGTGAACCTGATGAGCCAGATCAGCCGCGATCCGCTGGACCTGGTGCGCCAGACCCTGGGCGCGCACCACCAGTACCCGGACGGCTGCATGCTGTTCCTGGGCACCATGTTCTCGCCCACGCAGGACCGGCACGGGCCGGGCAGCGGCTTCACCCACGCGATGGGCGACCGCGTCGAGATCGCCTCCGGCCCGCTGGGCGCGCTGGTCAACGAGGTGGGCGAGTGCACCGCCATTCCTCCCTGGGACTTCGGCTTGCGGGCGCTGTACGCGAGCCTGGCGCGGCGGGGGCTGCTGGCGGGGGCCGCCACGGGCTGAGGTCGGGGCGCGGCCAGGGACGGACAAGACGCGTCCCTGTTTTGGCCAGCCCGTATAATCCCCGGTCGAATCCTCCCCGACCGCCCGCCGGACGGGGCCCTTGCGGTAAGAGTCCGCCACGCGGCTCGCTTCACAATCCGGATACGTCTTGAATCTCCCCGCGCTCATCGCTCCCATTGCAGACGATATGAAGGCCGTCGATGCGGTTATCCGCAGCCGGCTGAATTCCGAGGTGGTCCTGATCCGCACGATCGGCGACTACATCATCGGCGCCGGCGGCAAGCGCATGCGCCCGGCCATGGTGCTGATGGTGGCGCGCGCGCTGGGCTATGAAGGCACCAATCACCAGTTGCTGGCCGCCGTGGTGGAATTCATCCACACTGCCACGCTGCTGCATGACGACGTGGTCGACGAGTCCGACCTGCGTCGCGGCCGCGACACCGCCAACGCCGTGTTCGGCAATGCCGCCAGCGTGCTGGTGGGCGACTACCTGTATTCGCGCTCGTTCGAGATGATGGTCGAGGCCGGTTCGATGCGCATCATGAGCATCCTGTCCGAGGCCACCACGGTGATCGCCGAGGGCGAGGTGCTGCAACTGCTGAACGTGCACGACCCCGACGTCTCGCAGGAGCGCTACCTGCAGGTGGTGCGCTACAAGACCGCCAAGCTGTTCGAGGCCGCCGCCCAGGTCGGCGCGGTGCTGGCCGGCGCCACGCCCGAGCAGGAAGCCGCCGCGGCCGCCTACGGCCGCCACGTCGGCACCGCCTTCCAATTGGTCGACGACGTGCTGGACTACCGCGGCGACGCCGCGGCGCTGGGCAAGAACGTGGGCGACGACCTGCGCGAAGGCAAGCCCACGCTGCCGCTGATCCGCGTCATGGAAGTGGGCACGCCCGAGCAGCAGCAACTGATCCGCGACGCCATCAAGACCGGCGACGCCGACTTCGCCGCCGTGGCCGCCGCCATCCAGGCCACCGACGCGCTGGAGCACGCCATGCAGGCCGCCGAAGCCGAGGCCGAACTGGCTCGCAATGCCCTGTCGAACTACCCCATTTCCGTTTTCCAAAAATCTCTGTTAGAATTCTGCGCTTTCGCGGTGAACAGAGATCGCTAGCGAAAAAAGCGGTGAGGCAGCGATGCCAAACCTGCAGTAGTGAAGCAAGTTGGTAGTAAGAGCAAGAGCAGTAAAGCAAGTGCGCAAGTCTGAAGTACGGGACTTGCCAAAATCGGGGCGTAGCTCAGCCTGGTAGAGTACTGCGTTCGGGACGCAGGAGTCGGAGGTTCGAATCCTCTCGCCCCGACCACTCATGTGGTCGAATTCTCGGTGATGCACCCGACATCATCGGCAAGAGCCGGCATCGCGCAAGCGTGCCGGCTTTTTTGCGTCTGCTCGCTGCCCGCATGTGACAGCGTCTCGCATGGCACGCCCGATCTGGTCATCGCGCCTTCAATTCCCGCGCCTATGCTTGCCCGCTTTTGATGCTCGCGCTGCGGGCGAGAGTCCGCTCGCGCGGGCTCGACCGCAGCCGGAATGGACGGGAGTCGGTCCCGAGAGGCTGAGCGTGCAGCGGATAAAGCGTGCCCTGAAGAAAATCGGCAGCAAGAACGGCGTGCGGCTGATGTTTCTTTCCGTGTATGTCTTTGGATTCGCGATTCCGGCCGGCTATGCCTACTTCGCTGCCTATCCCGCCAAAGAAGCCATCTTCACCGATGAGGGAACGGCGCATTTCCAGTATCGAGTCAAGCGCGGCTACATGCTGATGGTCAAGGGCAAGGACTACAGCTGCGAAAGTCCGCACTCCAGATCCAATCCGGATTGTTTTGCCGGTCAGGACGATCCTCAGAGGCTGGACGGAAAGATCGTCGCCGTGGACTGGTTCCTTCAGCCTGTCTATCTGTTTGTCGAACGACGCCGCGTCGTCGACATACGTTACGCCGGCAAATCGCAACTGCCTTCGGACCATCTCCGGCGAAATCTTCAATGGGAAAAAGAAAGCGCGCCAGGATTCGCGCTTTTCGCATTCGTTCTGTTGTTCTTGGGGCTGCTTCTAGCCGAATGGGTAGAGAGGATAAGGAAGAGAAATGAGCGCCGACTTGACTAAGGCAGCGATGAAGACCGTGGACTCGTTCCTGGCTTACGGTGAGCCCGCAATATCAAGCGTGCGCAAGACCAGTGAAGCGGCTAGGGCCTCCGTCTCAATTCTTCGGGCTGCAATGGAAGATACTCAAATGGCTTAAATATGAATAGCACTCAATGCCAATTGCTGCCAGGTATCGACACTGACGCCTCGCTTGCCGGGGCCGATGGGCGCTGCAAGATGAGATTGAAATCCAAGGGTGAAACCCTGCCGCGACCAAGGACAAACAGCCGTTCACGGAAGGCCACCGATATGGGGTAGTGATGGCGGTCGATGGGTATCAGGGAGATCTATCCATGGGAAAAGGGCTTGCCATGGTGAAGATGGTTGCATGCGCCACGGCGGCGCTGGCGCTGAGCGGCTGTCAACGCGACACCTTGCCGATAGATTTTGACGTCTGCATGGTCAAGGCAGAGAGCAAATCAGCGTGCAAGGATCTACTGAGTTTCAGCGTGCACGGCGAGACCTCCATGCTCGCGCGGACGCCGTATTACTCGCTTGAGGAAAAGTTGGGCGCCTTCGGACTCAGGCTCGCTGAAATCGCCGGAGTGCCGAGCTATCTCAGGAACGGTAAATATGAGGTCAGTGTAATCACGGCCATCGAAACGCCGGACATGGCCTTCAATCGCTATATGTCTCTTCCTGAATTGCCCGTCAACAAGGGGCAAGGCAGCCTCGTGGTGTTGAAGGAGTCTGACCGGGGTGAGACGGGAACCGCGCTTCTCATGTCCGGGGATGGTGACAAGAGGATCCTGTTTTTTTGCACCAAACCCTATCGCGCCACCGCTGGAAATCTCGTTGAGGATACGGGGTGCACGGTGAGAGCGGAGCTCCAGCGGTATGTCTTCATCGAGTATCCGATCAGATATCAGTCATTGCGGAATTGGCAAGAAATACATCGCACAGTGGTTGAACAGATTGGCCAAGTCATGTTGATCAAACGAACATTGAAGGATTGAGAATGCCTGACCTACCCCCAGACTTAGTACGGCACCGACATAGAGTCCAGGGTTAGAAACCGTTGTTGGCGTTGCGCTGGCGTTGATTCGAAGAGCTGATCGTGCAATAGCGTGCAGGCAGAGATCGGTTGCTCCGGTTGTCCGATCCAGTGAATTTGCTGGAATTCCGATCATGACAGTGGGCCCGGACTTCGGGCTGATTCTGTCACGATGCTTTCAATTCTCTTTCGTATTCTTGCTGGCCTTCCAGTCATGTGTCGCGCTCCGTGACATTGGGGGCATGTAGTGCCTGCAAAACGGCGGAGGTACAGTCAATTCAGGCCATGAAAGTGAAATTGCGTGTCCAAGAAGCCCCATCAAATTGAAAAATCGATGCCAAGGGCGGGGCCGCCTTTCACGTTCATGTGATCGCTGTTCTGGGCAAGAGAGGGAGAGTGCATGTCGTATTTGTTGAATCTCAGCAGCACGCCAGGTTCGTCCGTAACCAAGGAATTCGATCCTCCGTTGGACGAGACAATCCAGGTCAAGGCGGACTGCGGTGTTTTGCTATCTCCGGAAGAAGAAGCGGCATGGGTTGTCCCGCGTCTGCTACGGATATCCGAACGCCATCGTAAAGGTGGCGCGCCTGCGATCCTGGGTTGGCTCACGGGTCCATTCCTGGTTTGCGAGGTCATCCACCAAAAGCTGGAGTCGCTTGCGCCAGGGAGCTGTCGTTTCAAGTCGTTCGAGATTCGGGGGTTGAGTGAAAAGCTACGTGATCAGTCCTATGGGACCTACTACTGGGTCTTTCCTCCCCGCCTGAATGCGGTGGTCATTGAGGAAACGGATTTCACGAAGGGGCGTGGATTGGACGGCTACAAGCGTAGCGCCGGCAGGATTTCGCTGCTGCCGGATACACGCTGCGTGATCGATCCAAAGATCGTCGCCAATCATCACCTATGGCGTGTTCCGGACGATTACGGCACCGATCCCGGTGATCCGGCGAGCGTGGGCAGCAGTGCATATTTCTGTTCAAACGAACTGCGCGACTTCATCAAGACAGAGCGGCTAGACGGCTGGTCTTTTGACAAGAAGTGCGTAAACAAGACGACGTAACGCAAGGTCACGCGCATTTGGCGACGGAGCAAAAATGGCTAGCCCCAGGGATCAATGGGAATTCAGGAATTTGTCGCTACCCAATGTGGATGGGGTAGGCTACTCGGGCCATCATGTGATTCCCATAGAAACGTTCCAGGATTCCAGGGCGCTGCAAGCCATGCAGAATGCGGGCTTGTGGAACCAAGCCGACTATCGGGTCAATGGTGTTTCTCTGGCGCGAACCATTGACGGCCAGATCGTGACGCGAACCGACGGTCGCGACCGCGTTGGAACAGCGACGCATACGGGGAGCCATCCCGCATATTCAAAGGCGCTCTCACAGGTCCTGGCGGCGTATGACCAGCAATATGCCGCGGGTCTGAAATCTGGAAATTGGTCTGGCTTCGCTTCAAAAGAGGCGTGGCTTGCGGGCAAGGCCGCGGAAATTCATGGATTGGTCGCTTTTCTCAAGGTCGAGTTATCCAATCCAGGGTCTGGCATCAAGCTCAATACTACCGACAGGGTGCGCGTTGACCTGGATTCAAAGGTGCTATGGCAATCCTTTTATGAGGTGTTTTTCAACGAAAAAACGCTGACCTGGGACCCCAGAATCACCGAGCATCCTGCCTTCATCGAAGGCAGCAAGTTCCAGCTTGGCGTTCACGCCGGAGCGGGCGCAAGCGTATTGGATGCGACCCCGGGTTCGCGCAGCATGCTCGACGTTTCGACGCATCAAAAGCCGAAAGATGTCATGGCTGCCATGCATCGCGAGTTGGGGATCAACACCAGCGGGACCTCGATGTTCGCCAAGAGCAACATATTGACGCTCTGGGCAAAGGGGGTAGCGGGCAAGCTGAACCCCGCCATGTTCGCGGCGCTGGTTGTCGGGGTCGTCACGTTGATCACTCAAACCAGAGATGTCATGGCCGCAGAATTGGGCCGGCCGGTCGATTTCGACGAAGCGCGGCGTGAACTCGGCATCGAAGTGACCGAGCAAGGCCTGCGCCAGATGGCGGGCGAAGCCGCGTTCAACGGTGCCGTCAGCATGGTTCTGCCGTTCGGCTGGGCCAAGCAGGCATGGGATGCGCTGCTCGCCGGCGACGACATGATCGGCCTGATCAAGTTGTACGGATCGCTGTATCCGGACAATCTCTCGCTGAAGAAGCTGGTGGCAGTGGCCAAGAGCATCGAGGAGAGCGAGGGCTACAAGCAGTACAAGGATTCCAAGGAAGCATTCAGCCAGTGGCTTAACGAGACGTTCATTCCGTCCTCGGAGGGGCAGAACGTGCTCTACGGCCGGGGCGGCGTCGAGGGTATGAAGGTCGATGGGATCGACTTCAGCTGGCTGCCGCCGGGCGCCGAAGTGACGTATGTCAATGGCGAGACGATCGTGACCTTGCCAGGGAGGGAGGAGCAGATCGTATTCAAGGGCGGTGAAATCTCCAAGCGCATCACCGGTCCCGGCGTTACCGTGAATTCGAAGCTGTCTCCCGACGGCGTCGTGCAGATCGTCAAGATGGAGATGGGTGGAAAAACATACACCTCTGGCGATCCTGGCGCGTTCCTGTCGTCGACTGCCTCGCAGAACGCGGCCCAACAAGCAGCGGCGCGCGCTGCCGCGGATGCGCTGCGGATCAACGGGCGGATCACGACGGCGGCGGGCGTGAATGAAGCCCGCGACAATGCCGCGAGCAATCTGCACCTGGCCACGCGCATGGCGCTGGAGAGCGTTTCCGACCGCTGGGCGCCAATCGTGCTGGGCGGGAACATCATGAATGGCGTGTACCTGGCCTGGTCCCAGGCCGGAGCCTTGAACCAGGCCTTGTCGTCGATTTCGCAGCGCCGCTGGGCCGAGGCGGCATCCATCATCGAGGTGACGTTGTGGTACATCGTCCGCACGCCCTCCGGTCCGCAGCTGCGCTCGCTCGCCGCCAATGCCGCGACCGCCGCCGTTCCCGCGGCGGCTTGGGCGCCGCATCAGGGAGCGGCGATCCATGCGGAGTACATCGCCAGGGGCTATGCCGGCATGGCCCAAGGGCAGGTGAGGGCGGCCGTCTCGGTGTTCGCCAATATCAAGCAGGATTTTTCGGCGGATGTGGCCAGCCTGCAGCAATGGATGCAGAACAAGCGGAGCCGGACGTGGCAGGGACATCCCAATGCGCTGTTGCAGACGCGCGATGCCTCGCTGATCACCATGTACACGTCGACCAATGTCGAGGTCGGCAGTACGGCCGGCCGAGACATGGTGTCGTGGATTCAGGACAGCGCCGCCGTCGACGGTTCGATCGCGGCCGCCGCGACGCAAGAGGACTCGGCTTTCGGCAGGATCACCGAAGCGGGTGCCGCGGCGGCGGTCGCCAACTTCATGGGCAAGGATGCCGACAGGCTGCAGGCCTTGTCCACCGCCAGGACGGCGGCCAACGCATTGGGCGCCGCGGTCGACGCCTTTTGGCTCGCGCATGGTCAGACCCAGGCGCTAGGCGGCAGGCTGGAACAGCTGCGGATCGAGCTGAACCGGCTGGTGCCGGTCAACGCGTCCTATAACGAACACATTCCCGGAGGCATGACCTACTGGTCGCCGAGCGACGCCCGGTTCGCGGCGGCTACGTTCTCCGCGTATGCCAAGGCGTTGCAGCATGCGGCGGATCGCAAGATCATCCTCGATGAGCTGTTGGGCGCGTTCGCGCAATCCGCGGGCTATACGCGTGTCTATCTGGGCCGTAACGGTGAGAACGTGGCACTGAGCGACGGTTTCAACCTGATGCTGGCGGGCGCGGGCAGCAATAGTTTCTCGCTGTCCCGCAACGTGGATCATCTGATCCTGAGTCAGACCGCCGGATCGGTCACGCTGCACGGCTTCCAGACGGGCGCCGGCGGCGACCAGGTGCAGGTGGCCGGCGTCGCCGATCAGGTGTTCCTGCGACGGATCGCGGGCGGCGTCGAGTTGGTGACGGGCGGCAAGCAAGTGCTGCTGATGGGCGCGGACATCGCCAAGCTGGACCTGTTCGCCAATCTGGCGGGCGTGACCTCGGTGTCTTTCGTCAACGATACGGCCGGCGGCGTGCGCAGCCTCCGGGGCACGCTGATGTTCGACGGGCTGGTGCACGTCAACGAACTGATCGCGTCGAACTATGGCGATTGGTTGATAGGCGGCACGTGGAAGAGTGTGCTGCGCGGTGGTGCCGGCCGCGACACGCTGGTGGTGACGGGAACGGGCTACTACATGGACGGCGGCGCCGGCGTCGACACCGTTTCCTATCTGGAATCGGACAAGGGCGTCGTGGTCAACCTGATGGCGGGCTCGGACGATCTTGGTTCGACGCTGGTCAACATCGAGAACGTCACCGGCTCGGTGTGGAACGACAGGCTCGTCGGGTCCAGCGGCGCCAACTGGCTGGATGGCAAGGCTGGCAATGACATGATCGTCGGCGGTGGCGGCAACGATGTCTATCTGTTCGGCCGCGGCTATGGCGTTGATACCGTGCAGAACGGCGTCGCTGCCAATGGCGGCCCGAGCTCGCGGATCATCCTGGGCGCGAACCTGCGCCCGAGCGATCTGTGGTTCGAACGCCAGGGCAATGACCTCTGGATCCGCATCCTGGGAACGGACGACGCCTTGGTCGTCCAAGGCTGGTATCAGGATGCCTTCCGCAAGGTCGCGATCCTGGAGTTAGCGGACGGCCTGCGAATGGATGTCGCGGCTATCGAGGCGCTGACTGGCGCCATGCAGGCCTGGCGCGCCGATTATCCCGAATTCAACCCGGCCGTCGGCCTGCCCAGGCCAGTCGCCGTGAACGCGGAAGGCTTTTTCCGCAAGGACTATGAACTGCCCGTGGTCGGGGATCCCGTGGACGTCGCGCTGGAGACGCGCCAACTGCTCAACAGCGGCAAGGTCGCCACCTCCCTCTCCGAAGTCCGCTCGGTCGCCAGCTCCACCGCCTGGGACCGCAACAACCTGGCCAATTACATGGCGTCCGCCAACCAGCTCGGCGCCACGGTAACGCCGATCACCATTCCCGAGCGCTGGCACCTGTACCGCTACACCTCGTCCGCCGAGCCGGGCGAGTTGATCATGCTGACCTTCCACGACTGGAGCAACCCCAGTCCCGTCCTGGGCCGCCCCTCGTACGTTACCAGCTACGTGGAGTTGTCCGGCGCCGAAGCCGGCAGGTTCTACTACAACCTGCGCGTCACCAGCAACATGCAGGACTACGGCGTGCGGGATTTCTTGCGAGAAGGCCCCGCCGGGCAGGTCGGCACGCTGACCGCCTATGGCAACCAGCTGGTCGGCAGCGTGAACCAGCTGGCCGCGTACACCGCCAGCTACGAGACCGCCTTCACCGCCAGGCAATCGGCGCTGAACGCCGCCGTTGCCTCGAACGCGGCGCCCACGGCCGCGTCGGCCGCGGCGGCGGCGCAGGCCGCGCAGCAGTTCAGCGCGCAGTTGTGGACCGCGCTGGCCAATTACCAGGCCTACAGCGCGACCCTGGCCGGCCTGTATTCCCAGCTGGCTGTCTATCGCCAGTACCTGACGGGGGCGGAGCCGGCGGCGAAGTATCGCCAGACGGTCGATCGCGGCATCTGGTACGACTACGAGACGACGTTCTATTCCAGTACCGACAGCGCGCGCTACCAGGCGTTCCTGTCCGTGTGGCAGCACGGCACCAATGCCTACAACAACGCGGCCCGCTTCGCGAGCAGCTTCATCGGCTCGCTGCGCGGCCTGGACAACTTCCAGCAGGCGCACTATGCCGCGGGCGGGCAGACCGTGCAGGCAGGCGCGGGCGGCGACCTGCTGATCGCCGGCAGCGGCGCCAACCGCCGCCTGGTGGGCGGCGCGGGCCGCGATGTGTTCCTGTTCGCGCAGGCCGCGGCCGGCACCGTCGATGACGTGCTGGGCTTTGGCACCGGCCTGTCGGCCGACCGCATCTGGCTGCTCCAGCCGGGCGGCGACAGCGCCTACGTCACGGTTGGCCCGAACGGCGTGGTCCTGTCCTATTCGACGGCGGGCGGACAGGCCGCGCAGCTGCGATTGAACGGCGTGGCGCTGGCTGACCTGTCCTTCTACGACAACCTGCTCGGCGCGCGCACCGTGGATTTCAGCCGCATGGGCGCGGGCGTGTCGATCAAGCTGGACTCGTTGACGACGCGCGCCGCGGACGGCTATCTGCATGCCAGCAACCTGACCGGCAGCTACTACGACGACGTGCTGCTGGGCGACTCGCAGGACAACGTGATCCTGGGCGGCGCGGGCAATGACCGCATCGCGGGCGGCGCCGGCAACAACACGCTGGACGGCGGCGCGGGCATCGATACGGTCGACTATTCCGGCGCGGGCGTCGGTGTGGTGGTGGACCTGGCGGCCGGCAGCGCGCAGAACGGCATGGGCGGCACGGACAGGCTGTCGAACTTCGAGAACGTGACGGGCTCGGCCTACGCGGACAAACTGTACGGCAATGCGCAGGACAACGTGTTGAACGGCGGGTTGGGCAACGACATCCTGGACGGCCGCGGCGGCAACGATGTGCTCATCGGCGGCGCGGGCAACGATACCTATCTGTTCGACCTGGGCTACGGCGCCGACCGTATCGTCGAAAATGACCTGACCATCGGCAATACCGACACGGTGCTGTTCGGCGCCGGCGTCAAGGTGCAGCAGCTGTGGTTCTCGCGTTCGGGTGACGACCTGGTGGTCTCGTTGCCGGGCACGGCGGACCGCTTGACGGTCACGAACTGGTTCCTGGGCGCGCAGTATCGGGTGGAGATCTTCCAGGCCGCCAGCGGCGCGCTGTTGCGCGCCGAGGCGGTGCAGGCGCTGGTGGACGCGATGGCCGCCCTGTCGCCAACCGTGCCGCAGGCCGGCCTGACGGCGGAGCAGCAGGGCGCGCTGTGGCCGGCGGTCAAGACGGCCTGGGGCCTGACGCGGCCCGAGGCGGTGCGCCTGGAAGGCGGCGCGGGCGACGATGTATTGACCGGCGGCGCCGGGGACGACGTGCTGTACGGCCATGGCGGCAATGACAAGCTCTACGGCGGCGATGGCGATGATGCGCTGTATGGCGGCGACGGCAATGACCAGCTCCATGGCGGCGCGGGCAGGAACACGCTGGTGGGCGGCGATGGCAACGACGCCTACTACGTCGACAGCGTCGACGACGTCATCATCGAGTTGCCCGGGCAGGGCCTGGACCGGGTCTACGCCTCGGTCAGCCATACGCTGGCCGACAATGTCGAGCTGCTGTACCTGACGGGCGACCAGGCCATCGACGGCACGGGCAACGGCGGCAACAACGCGCTGGTCGGCAATAGCGCCGCCAATACGCTGCGCGGCGGCGGCGGCGACGATACGCTCAACGGCGGCGGTGGCGATGACACGCTGATCGGCGGAGACGGCAACGACCGCTACGTCATTGCCCGCGACAGCGGCATGGACCGCATCATCGAGGACGACGACACCGCCGGCAACAACGATGTCGTGGCCTTCGGCGAAGGCATCGCGGCGGACCAGCTCTGGTTCCGACGGGTGGGCAACGACCTGGAGGCGCGCGTCATCGGCACTACTGGGGGCGTGACGATCAGCAACTGGTTCCTGGGCGCGCGCTACCGCGTCGAGCAGTTCACCACCACGCAGGGCGCCATCCTGCGCGAGGACAAGGTCGAGGCGCTGGTCGCGGCGATGGCGGGAATGACGCCGCCGCCGCTGGGACAGCTCAACCTGACGGCCGCGCAGGCGCTGGCGTTGAAGACGGCGATGTCGGGAAGCTGGACGGGCGTGGTCAATGGTCCGCTCACGCTGACCGGCACGGCTGGCGACGATATCCTGGAAGGCGGCAGCAACAACGACGTGCTGTGGGGGCTGGACGGCGACGATATCCTCATCGGCAACGATGGCGACGATCATCTGCATGGCGGGGATGGCGCCAACACGCTGATCGGCGGCAAGGGTAATGACGTCTACTACATCGACAGTCCGCTGGACCGCATCATCGAGTTGGCGGGCGAGGGCGGGGATCGCGTGGAGTCGACGATCAGCTTCACGCTGCCGGAGCATGTCGAAGGCCTGACGTTGAGAGGCAACGATGCTATCAACGGCACCGGCAACGACGCACTGAACAGTATGGTGGGCAACGATGCCGCCAATATCCTCAGCGCGGGAAAGGGCAACGATATCCTCAACGGCATGGGTGGCAACGATATCTTGATTGGCGGTCTGGGTGGCGACCGCTATTTCTTTACCCAGGAGTTCGGACAGGACCGCATTATCGAGACCGAGTCGGATCCCGGTGATGTCGACGTGGCCGTGCTCGGAGGGCGCACCTTCGACCAGCTCTGGTTCCGGCGCGTCGGCGAGGACCTGGAGGTCAGCGTCATCGGCACGCAGAACCGGGTGACGGTGGAGCGTTGGTACGCCGGGCAGCAGCACCACGTCGAGAAATTCCAGGCCGGCTCCCGCTTCTTGCTGGATACCAAGGTCGACAACCTGGTGAACGCGATGGCCGGTTTCACGCCGCCTCCCAGCGGCGTCACCACGCTGCCGCCGAACTACGCTGCGGCCCTGAACCCGGTGCTGGCGGCCAACTGGCAATGAAGGACGGCGCGCGGCAGGCAAAGGCATGAGGCACATCGAAAGCGCATCCAGCGGAGCGGGCGGTCCGCCGGCGGACGGACGCGCACCTCAGCCCGAGCCCGCCACGCCCGACACCGGCCTGCTCTGCCTCGCCATGCTGGCCCGCTACCACCAGGTCGCCGCCGACCCCGACCAGCTGGCTCACGAATTCCGCGCCGACGGCGCGCCATTCGGCGTGACCGAGATCCTGCTCGCCGCGCGCAAGCTGGACCTGCGCGCCCGTCGCGCCAAGGTGCGTGTGGATCGGTTGACGACCACGCCCCTGCCGGCCATCGGCCGTGACAGCGAAGGCAATTTCTTCATCCTGGCGCGCGTCGATGCCGGCAAGGCGCTGATCCAGGATCCGCGTCGCAGCGGCCCCACCGAGCTGACGCTGGACGAGCTGGAGCGGACCTGGACCGGCGAGCTGATCCTGGTGGCCTCGCGCGCCTCGATCACCGGCGCGCTGGCCAAGTTCGATTTCAGCTGGTTCATCCCGGCGGTGGTGCGCTACCGCAAGCTGCTGCTCGAAGTATTCCTCGTGTCCTTCGTCATCCAGTGCTTCGCGCTGGTGACGCCGCTGTTTTTCCAGGTGGTGATGGACAAGGTGCTGGTGCACCGCAGCTTCACCACGCTGGACGTGATCGCGGTCGGGCTGTTGGCGGTGGTGGCGTTCGAGGTCGTGCTGACCGCGCTGCGCAGCTACGTGTTCGCGCACACCTCCAGCCGCATCGACGTGGAGCTGGGCGCGCGCCTGTTCCGGCATCTGCTGAACCTGCCGCTGGGCTACTTCCGCGCGCGCCAGGTGGGCGATTCCGTGGCCCGGGTGCGGGAATTGGAGAACATCCGCTCGTTCCTGACGGGCAATGCCATCACGGTGGTGCTGGACCTGTTCTTCTCCATCGTGTTTCTGGCCGTGATGGCCTACTACAGCGTCTGGCTGACGCTGATCGTGGTGGCGTCGCTGCCTTGCTACGTGGTGCTGTCGCTGGCTTTCACGCCCACGCTGCGGGCGCGGCTGAACGAGAAGTTCAACCGTGGCGCGGAAAACCAGTCCTTCCTGGTGGAAACGATCAGCGGCGTGGAGACGGTCAAGGCCAGCGCGGTCGAGCCGCAATGGATCCGCAAGTGGGACAACCAGCTGGCGGCCTACGTCAAGGCGGCCTTTCGCACGACCGCGATCGGCACCGTGGCCAACGGCGGCGTGACCTTCGTCAGCAAGCTGGTGACGGTGGCCACCATGTGGCTGGGCGCGCGGCTGGTGATCGACGGGCAGCTGACCGTGGGGCAGCTGATCGCCTTCAACATGCTGTCGGGCAACGTGGCCGGGCCGGTGATGCGGCTGGCGCAGCTGTGGACGGATTTCCAGCAGGTGGGCATCTCGATGCAGCGGCTGGGCGACATCCTGAACACGCGCACCGAGGTGCATACGCCTAGGCCGGCCCTGCCGCCGGTGCAGGGCGGCATCGAGTTCGACCGGGTCGAGTTCCGCTACCGGCCCGGCGCGCAGCCGGCGCTGCGCGGCGTGTCGCTGCGGGTGCAGCCGGGCGAGACCGTGGGCATCGTCGGCCGTTCGGGCTCGGGCAAGAGCACGCTGACCAAGTTGGTGCAGCGGCTGTACCAGCCCGAGCAGGGGCGGGTGCTGGTGGATGGCGTGGACATCTCCACCATCGACGCCAGCTCGCTGCGGCGGCAGATCGGCGTGGTGCTGCAGGAGAACGTGCTGTTCAACCGCAGCATCCGCGACAACATCGCGCTCAGCGATCCCGGCATGCCGCTGCAGCGCGTGATGCAGGCGGCGCAGCTGGCCGGCGCGCACGAGTTCATCGCCGAGCTGCCGGAAGGCTACGACACCATGGTGGGCGAGCATGGCGCCACGCTGTCGGGCGGGCAGCGCCAGCGCATCGCCATCGCCCGCGCGCTCTTGTCGAATCCGCGCATCCTGATCTTCGATGAAGCCACCAGCGCGCTGGACTACGAGTCCGAGCGCATCGTGCAGCAGAACATGCGCGAGATCAGCCGCGGGCGCACCGTGCTGATCATCGCGCACCGGCTGTCCGCCGTGAAGGACGCGCACCGCATCGTGGTGATGGATCGCGGCGATATCGTCGAGGAAGGCACGCACGCCGACCTCCTTCAACGCGAGCAGGGGCAGTACGCCGCGCTGTATCGCATGCAGCAGGGGTAGCGATGGCGCTGGGACATGCACTGGGCGCGTGGCGTGATCTGGTCCGCCGGTACGGCGCGGTGTTCGCATCTTCTTGGCGCGAGCGCAAGTCGTGGGAACGCACGCGCTACCGCAGCGACGAGGCCGAGTTCCTGCCCGCCGCGCTGTCCTTGCAGCAGCAGGCGGTGTCGCCCGCGCCCAGGGTGGCGATGTGGCTGCTGATCGCCTTCGCGGCTCTGGCGCTGGCGTGGTCGGTGCTGGGCCGGGTCGATATCGTGGCGACGGCGCAGGGCAAGATCATTCCCAGCGAAGGCACGCAGGTGGTGCAGCCGATCGGCACCGCCACCGTGAAGGCCATCCATGTGCGCGAAGGGCAGTCGGTGCGGGCGGGCGACCTGCTGATCGAGCTGGACGGCACCGTGACGCGGGCCGAGCAGCAGCGCATCGTCAACGAATTGCAGACCTGGGCGCTGCAGGCGGCGCATGCCGAGGCCATGCTGGTGGCCATCGACCAGGGCAGCGCGCCGGTATTGGAACCGGTGCAGGCCGATCCCAGGGCGGCCGAGGACGTCCGTCGCCTGGCGCGCGCCGAGTACCTGGCGCTGCAGGCCAAGCTGGCCGGCATCGACGCCGAAATCGCGCGACGCCAGGCCGAGCTGCAGACCACGCAGGCGCTGGCGCGCAAGCTGGAGCGCACGTCGCCCATCGCGCGCCAGCGCGCCGAGTCGCTGAAGGAGTTGGCCGGCGACCAGTATGTCGCGCGCAACGCCTATCTGGAGCGCGAGCGCGAGCGCATCGAGCAGGAATCGGACCTGGCCATGCAGCGCAGCCGCCTGAAAGAGATCGAGGCGACCATCGCCGAGGCCCGCCAGCAGCGCGAGACCGTGCGCGCCGACGCCCGGCACGCCAGCCTGAACCGGCTGAACGAGGCGCGCCAGCGCATGGCGCTGCTGGAACAGGACCTGGTCAAGGCGCGTCAATCCGAGCATCTGACCCGGCTGACCGCGCCGGTGTCCGGCACGGTGCAGCAGCTGGCCGTGCGCACCGTGGGCGGCGTGGTGACCGAGGCGCAGCCGCTGATGCTGGTGGTGCCGCAGGAACATCTGCTGGAGATCGAGGCCTTCCTGGAAAACAAGGACGTGGGCTTCGTGAGGCCCGGGCAGGAAGCCGAGGTGAAGATCGAGACCTTTCCGTATACCAAGTACGGCATCGTGCCGGGCACGGTGAAGTCGGTGTCCGATGACGCCATCAACGACGAGAAGCGTGGGCTGGTCTATTCGATGCGCGTCGAGATGGCGCGCTCGACCATCGCGGTCAACGGCGCCGATATCCGCCTGGCTCCCGGCATGGCGGTGACGGCGGAAATCAAGACGGGCCGGCGACGGGTTATCGAGTATTTCCTGGATCCGCTGATGCAGTACGGCATGGAAAGCATCCGGGAGCGCTGATGCACGAGATTCGGGGAGATCCGTGGCGCGATGCCGGGTCCGTTGTGGGCATGCTGTGCGCCGGACTGGTGCTGGCGCTGTGCGCGCCGGGGGCCGGCGCGGCCGGGCTGATGCAGTTCTACGGTATGGCGCTGGAGAACGATCCGGCCTACCTGGCCGCCGGCAAGGAACGCGACGCCGGCCTGGAAGAGCGCAACAAGGGGCGGGCCGGCCTGCTGCCGAACATCGCGTTCCAGTACCGCAACGGGCGCAACCGTTCGGAAGTGACCCAGCCCACCTTTTTCGGCGAGCAGACCACCGACCGCAGCTATCGCAGCAGCTCATCCTCGCTGACGTTGCAGCAGCCGATCTTCGATTACGAGGCCATCTCTTCCTATTACTACGGCGTGGCCCAGGCGCGCCACGCCGACGAGCGTTTCCGCAGCCGCAGCCAGGAACTGGCCGTGCGGGTGGCGCAGGCCTATATGGATGCGCTGTACGCCACCGACCAGATCGACCTGGTGCGGGTGCAGAAGCGCGCCTATGAAGCGCAGAAGACGCAGAACGAGCGCTGGCTGGCGGCTGGCGAGGGCAATCGCACCGATGTGCTGGAGACCCAGGCGCGCTACGACCTGGCGCTGGCGCAGGAGATCGAGGCGCAGGACAACCTGGACGCGGCGCTGAACACGCTGGCCGCCATGGTGGGCGAGCCGATCGACGCCGCCGACCTGGACGCGCTGGGCGGTCAGTTCGCGGTGCGGCCGCTGGCGCCGAACGACTTCGAGCACTGGCGCGCGCAGGCCCTGGCGCACAACCCCGAGCTGATCGCGCTGCGCCATTCGGCGGATGCCGCCGACCACGCCATCGGCAAGGCCCGCGCCGGCCACATGCCCAAGGTCAGCGCCTATGCCAGCGCCGGCCGCGACAAGTCCAGCTCCGAAAGTACCTACGGGCAGAAGTACGTGACGAATTCGTTCGGCCTGCAGGTCAGCATCCCGATCTTCGCCGGCGGCGGCGTGTCGTCATCCGTTCGGCAGGCCGTCGACAATCGCGACCGGCTGCGCTACGAGAACGACGCCAAGACGCGCGAGGTGCTCAACGAGCTGCGCAAGCAGTACAACCTGTACAACAGCAGCGTCGCCAAGCTGCGCGCCTACCAGCTGGCCGTGGACTCCGCGCGCGAGCTGACCGTCGCGGTGCGCAAGAGCGTGGCGGGCGGCGAACGGGTCAATGCCGATGTGCTGGATGCCGAGCAGCGCTATTTCGATGCCTTGAAGAATCTGGCGCAGGCGCGTTACGCGTATCTGCTGGCCGGGCTGAAGGTCAGGCAGCTGGCGGGCACGCTGGCGGCGGGCGATGTGCGCGAGGTGGATGGCTATTTCGCGGCGCGCAAGGCCCGGACGGTGATTGCGGACGCTCCCGAGGTTTCGGGGGCTTCCACGACACCCGTGAGCCGGAGGCAGTAGCGGTGAGGCGGGTCGGCGCCTGGTTCACCAAAATGGGGATGGATCATCGCCGTCAAGGTTTCAGAACCGTCTGATATTCCTGAGTCCGAAATGCTGGGATCGTCTGAACCGTTGCACCGGCCACCGCGGACACGGCCACATCCTCAGTAAGGCTTGATAGAGCCGGATCGGTGGAGACATGAGATGCCCGCCCAATCCAGAAGGACTCGCCATGTCCAAATATCCGCCTTCCCTCATGCTGGGGCTGCTCGGCACAGCCCTGGCGACGTTTCCCCTTGTCGGCCATAGCGCCGATCCGGGCGCGATCATCGTGACACCAGCCTCGTCCAATCGCCATGTCGTGATCAATCCGGGCGACACGATCAACTATGACGGACCGGGTCCGGCGATTTTCCTGTCGGGTGAATCCAACACCGTGACCGGCAGCAACATAAGCATTACGACGGGCACGACGGATCCAAGGAACAAGGTGGGGGGCGTGCGTGTGCGCGGCGGCACCGTTTCGTTGCAGGACAGCTCGGTGACCACCCATGGCGGCGACGCTATCGGGCTGCAGGCCGATCCGCTCCATGACTCCGCGAACATCAATGTCACGAGGGTGCGCGTCGAAACCTTCGGCGCGGGCGCGCTAGGGGCAGTGGCCAGCGGCGCCGGCGCCAGGATCGATCTGACGGATTCATCCATCCTGACGCATGACTATCTGGCCAGCGGCCTGCTCGTGGTGGGAAAGGGAGCCGTGATCTCGGCCTCCGGCAGCAGCATCAGCACCGAGGCGCGGGGCACTTCTGGCGCGGAAGTGGTGAGCGATGGCAGGCTGGATCTGGCCAATACCCGCATCAGCGTCCATGGCGCGGACGCGCGCGGCATTTCCAGTTACGCGGTCCAGGCGGGCAGCCGGAACAGCATCACGCTGACGCGCGGCAGTCGTGTAGAGACGCAGGACGGCGTGGCCTTGCTGGCCGCTGGCGGCGATCATGTCTTTTCGCTGGACGGCGCCGAGATCAATGCGCGTAGTGCAGGCGTGCTCGATGGCGGCGTGTTGCTGCGCTCGCAATCCACCGGCCAGGCCAGCGACCTGCGCGTTCCCAGCGGCAGCGTTGCGAACGCGGATATCGCCACGGGGCGCATCCAGCTGAACGCCGCGGCTTCCCGGCTGAGCGGCGACGTGCTGATCGAAAGCGGCAGCGCGGACATCACGCTCGGACGCGGTTCGGTGCTGACCGGCGCGCTGATCGAGCGCGGCGGCGGCCGCGTCAACCGTCTGGCGCTGGATGCGTCCAGCGTCTGGAACGTGCGCGCCGATTCCTCGATGGCGGTGCTGGACAACGCCGGCACGGTCGCGTTCGTGGCGCCGGGCGCCAAGGGCGGCTTCAAGACCCTGACAGTCAATCAGTACATCGATGGCGGGTTACTGGTGCTGAATACGCGGCTGGGCGATGACGCCTCGCCTACGGACCGGCTGGTGATCGATGGCGGTTCGGCCACGGGCCGCGCCTCGCTGCGCATCATCAACGCCGGCGGAAGCGGAGCACAGACGACGCAAGGCATCCGGGTGGTGCAGACGCTCCATGGCGGCACGACGGCGCCGGACGCCTTCCGGCTCGATGCAGGCTCGACCGGCTTTCGCCAGAGCGCCGGCACGCTGGCCGTGAACGGCTACGAATACAGCCTGGTACGCGGCGGTCAGGGCGGCGCGGCGCCAGACTGGTATCTGACCTCCGCGCCTTATACGCCCGCGCCGCCGGCGCCCGCCCAGCGGCAGGAAATGACGCCGCAGCTTGCCGTCCAGCCGCAGGCGCCCGCCTCGCGGCCAGCCGCTGCGCCTTGGCGCAATGTGTCGCCCGAGAGCGGCGCCTACATTGGCAACCAATTGGCCAGCGCCGCGTTCTTCACCCATGGCCTGCACGATCGCGTGCCGTCGTGCGGCGCTTGCGGCGAGGCCAGGGACGCCTCTGCCGAGGGCGGAGCCTCGTATCGTGGTATCTGGACGCGCGTGCAGGGCCGCCAGGACAGCGGACTGCGCATGGCGGAAGGTCGTGTCGGGATCGAGCGCAGCAGCCAGATCGTGCAGCTGGGCGGGGACCTGCTGACCGCGCCGCTGGGAGGCAAGGGGGCGGTGCACCTGGGCCTCATGGGCGGCTACGGCAGCGCGCGCAGCACATCCACCTCCAGCCTGGCGCTGCCGGGCGGCGCGACGGCGCAGGCGCGGGCGCGCGGCAAGGTCTCCGGCTATTCGGCGGGCGTGTATGGCACGTACTACCAGGATGACGCCAGCCGCATGGGCGCCTATGCCGACGGTTGGCTGCAGTACGGCCGCTTCAACAACCGGATCGACAGCGAACTGGGGTCGGCGCGCTATGACTCCACGGTGTGGAGCGCCTCGGCCGAAACCGGCTATGCGCTCCAGCCTTTCGCCGAGCGCTCGCCGCTGGGGCCGCTCGTTGTCGAGCCGCACGTCCAGCTGGTCTACAGCCACTACGATGCGCAGGATGCCGTGCTGCAGGGGACCCGCATGGGCGAAGGCAACCCCGGCGCCTGGGACGCGCATGCCGGCGTGCGCATGTATCCCGCGGCCATTGCGGGCGCGCCGGCGGTGCGTCCGTTCATGGAACTGGATTGGCTGCACCGCTTCAATACGCCGTCCGTGCGGATGGGGCCCAACACGCTGGCCGCCGCGTCCTCGCGCGACCGCCTGGAATTGACCCTGGGGGCCGAGGGGCGGATCAGTCACAGGCTGCTGGTGGCCGGGCACGTTTTTGGCTATGAGGGTCGGGGCGGCCAGCACGGCTACGGCGGCATGGTGGACGCGGGCTACCGATGGTAAGCCGGCTTCAGCCTTCCTCGCGCAGTGTGCCCGCCAGGATATCCTCGCGCAGCGTCTCCAGGATGCGGCAGAACACCGTCGCGGGCAGCGAGGTGGCGGGCGACTCGGGCGCGCCGGTCTCATGCGCGATCGCCGCGCTCGCGGTGGACGCCAGCGCCTGGCGCAGTCCGGTGCTTTGCGACACGCGGGCGCGGATGGCGCGTTCGATCAGGCGATGGTGTTCGGGCGAGCCATAGGCGATGCGCGCGCCTTGCCAGTGCACGGCATCGCGGCGGGCGCCGTCGCCCAGGCGCTTGGCGTCCCAGCCGCTGGCCTGGAACGCGGCCGCTCGGACCGGATCACCCTCGGGAAACTTGATGCCCTGGATGAAGCCTTCGATGGAGGCGTACAGCGCGCCGTCCAGCACGAAGGGCGACAGGCAGAAGTTCGACAGCGCCTGGCCGCGCCAGTCGCTGGCGTTGGCGGAGATGTTCACGGCGGGCGGGGATGAGGACATCGGCGGGGTCTCGTCTGGCGGCGGGAGGGCCCTCAAACATACCCGCGCGGCGGGCCGGCGGCAAATGGCGCCGCCGCCGGCCGCGTCTTCATGCGTTCATTGCTTCAGGTTCAGCTTGGGCATCAGCGTCTTGACCGCCTGGTTCTGCCGCTCGATGTCGGCGATGAAGGCCGGCGTGTCGGCATAGGACGGCGTGAGGTTCTGCTTGGTCATGGTTTCCTGGAACTTGGGCGAAGTGGCCAGTTCTCTGGACACCGCGCGCCATTTCTCCACCGCCTCTCGCGGCGCGTTCCTGGGCAGGCCCAGTCCGCGCCACACGCTGAACTGCAGGTCGTGGCCCAGCTCCTTCAAGGTCGGCGCGTCCAGCCCGGCCACGCGTTTTTCCGACATCACCGCCAGCGTGCGCAGCTTGCCGCTTTCAACGTACTGGCGCAGTTCTGCATAGGCCACGGTGGTGGCTTGCACGTCGCCGGCCAGCAGGCCCATGATGGCCGGCGCGGAGCCGTTGTAGGGGATGTGTTCCAGCTGTGCGCCGATCGTCTCGGCGAAGGCGCCGGCGGCCACGTGAGGAATGGTGCCGTTGCCCGCGTTGGAGAACGTGACCTTGCCGGGATTGGCCTTCGCGTACTGGATGAACTCCTGCGCGGTCCGCCATGGCGCGTCGGCGCGCACGGTGATCGAGGACGGGTCGTCGGTGAAGCGCGCGATTGGCTGGAAGTCGCCGACGGTGACCTTGCCGATGCCCATCAGCGGCACGACCAGCATCTCGGGCGTCATCAGGATCAGGCGGTAGCCGTCGTCGGAGCCGGCCACATAAGACCAGCCGATGGAGCCGCTGGCGCCGGGGCGGTTCAGCACGACCACGGACTGGGGCATCAGCGGACGCGCGGCGTCGGCGATGGCGCGCGCCGTGCTGTCGCTGCCGCCGCCAGGCTGGTAGGACACGACCAGTTCGATCGACTTGGTCGGATAGCTGTCCGCGGCCTGGGCGGCGGCGCCGCAGCAGGCGGCGGAAAGCAGGAGCAGGTTGAGCAGTTTCATGGGATTCGGGTGAGGCCTTGAGCAGGGTTGGGGCGCCGATCTCGCTGCATCGAATGCCGTCCGCGGCGCCGCCGCCCGGGCCGGCTTGCGCCGGCGGGGGCTTCGGGTAGGTGCGCCGGGCCTCAGCAGCCCAGCGCCTTCAGGTCCTCCAGCGTGCGCTTGACGATGGCGATGGTGCGCTCGCGTTCCTCGCCGGCCAGATCCAGGCGCGGCGGCTTCACGGTCTCGGCCGAGCCGGTGATCAGGTGCTCGGCCAGCTTGATGTGCTGCACCAGCTTGACCACGGTATCCAGGTGAAAGAGCGGCGTCAGCGCGGCGTAGAGCTTGCGCGCCTGCGCGAAGTCGCCGGCCACGGCCAGTTCCAGGAGTCGCACTGATTCCCTGGGCAGGGCATTGGCCATGCCCGACACCCAGGCCCGCGCGCCCAGCGCCGCGCTTTCGACGATCAGGTCGTCGACGCCGCAGACCACGGCCAGGCGGTCGCCGAAGCGCGACACCAGGTCGGTGACGCGGGTGGTGTCGTAGGACTCCTCCTTGATGGCGGTGATGGTGGGCGATTCCAGCAGTTCGGCCACCACGTCCGGCGTCAGGTCCACGCCATAGCCGCGCGGGTTGTTGTAGAGCAGGATCTCGAGGCGCGAGGCCTGCGCCACGCTGCGGTAGAAGGCGATCGTCTCGCGTGCGTCGGACTTATAGGTCAGGCCGGGAAACACCATCAGGCCATCCACGCCCAGTTTCTCGGCTTCGCGGGCGTAGGCGGCGGCGCGCGCCGTGCTGGTTTCCGCCAGCCCGGAGATGACCGGCACGCGGCCGCGCACCGTTTCCAGCGCGGTGCGCAGCACGGTCAGCTTTTCCTCGGGCGCGAGCTGGGCGTTCTCGCCCACCATGCCCATCATCACGACGCCGCTGACGCCATTGGCGATCAGGCGTTCCAGCCCGGCGCGGATGGCGTCGGTGTCCAGTGAGAAATCCGGTTTCAGCTTGGTGGTGACGGCGGGGAAAACGCCTTTCCATTGGATGGCCATGTGTGCGCTCCTGGGCGATGGGGAAGAAAGCAGGCGGAAATTCGGTACGGATCGTGGTTACTTTATATTGGATCCAATTCGGCGAGGTATGCCTGCACTCGATGAAATCTCCTGTGCCACCCCGCCAAATGCTGCCACGGGATCATCTGGAACCGTTATCGGGAACGGACAGGGATTTTGGATCCAATATAATTCTGCGACTAGCTTGCGGGATCCGCGCGTTCTTGTCTCTGCGGGGTTCCCCTAGTGTCCGCATTCCGGGCGTGCCGCCACCCTGGGGTGCCGCCGAGGTCCGCCGCAAGCGGCTTGCGGTTCGAAGTCGCCTGGCCAGGGCATGCTGGCCCGCCCCTTGCAGCAGAGGCTATCGCAGTGAGCAGACATTCTTCCCCGTCCGACGCCAACCCTCAGCGCATCGTGCGCAAGACCACGACGGAACTGGTGGCCGACGTATTGCGGGACCGCATCCTGTCGGGCGACATCCCGCCGGGCGAACCGCTGCGCCAGGAACTGTTCGCCGAGGAGCTGGGCGTCAGCCGCATCCCGGTGCGCGAGGCGCTGCGCCTGTTGAGCGCGGAGGGACTGGTCGACACCATCGCCCACCGGGGCGCGTTCGTGACGATGCTGTCGCGCGCGGAAGTGCAGGAGTTCTTCGAGCTGCGGCTGCGGCTGGAACCCTGGATCCTGCGCGAGGCGATTCCGCTGCTGGAAGAAACCGATCTGTCGCAGGCCTCAGACGTGGTGGCGCGCATGGACGCGGCCGAACCCAGGCAGTGGGGCCAGCTGAACTGGCAGCTGCATGAACACCTGTACCGCGCGGCGCGGCGGCCGGCGGCGCTGGGCATGATCCGCGCGCTGCATGAAAAGTCCGAACGCTATTTCCGCTTCCAGATCGTCAACGCGCCCATTCGTCAGCAGGCCCACGATGAGCATATGGCGCTGATCGCGCTGTGCCGCGAGGGGCGGGCGGACGACGCCGGCGCGGCGCTGGAGCGGCATATCGAGCAGGCCGCGACGCAGATCCTGGCCATCGTCGACCGCTTGCTGGAGAGCAGCGCGGCCGCGCCGGGCTGGAGCGACGCGCAGGCGGGCGTCAGGTCCGCCTGACGCCCGCTGCTGTCGCGTTTCAGGCGTCGCGGTTGAAGCGCGCCCGGTAGTCGGCGGGCGAGACGCGTAGCCGCCGCTGGAACACGCGCCGCATATTGTCCGCGTTGCCGAATCCGCAGTCGTAGGCGATGGCCTTGAGCGGCTGGCGGCTGCCTTCGAGCTGGCGGCGCGCGGCATCGACGCGCGCGCGCTCGATGAATTCGCGCGGCGTGATGCCGGCGGCCTGCGTGAAATGGCGCGCGAAGCTGCGCGCGCTCATGCCGGCGATGGCGGCCAGCCTGGCCACGCTGTAGTCGTCGCCGGCGTGTTCCATCACATGGGCCTGTACCCGCGCGATCGGCGTGCCCGGATCCTGTGGCGCGCTCAGGTAGGGGCTGAACTGCGATTGCCCGCCTTGCCGCTGGGCCACCACCACCAGCTTCTGCGCGATGCGCAGCGCCAGTTCCGCGCCATGGTCCTCGGCCACCAGCGCCAGGGCCAGGTCGATGCCGGCGGTTACGCCGGCCGAGGTGATCAGCGCGCCGCTGCGCACATGGATGCGGTCCGGCTCGACCCGCGCGGCGGGAAAGCGGGTCGCCAGCTCATCGGCGAATTCCCAATGCGTGGTGACGGTATGACCGTCCAGCAGCCCGGCGTGGCCGAGCGCGAAGGCGCCGGTGCAGATCGATCCATGCACGCGTGCGCGTGGGCAGGCCCGCCGCAGCCAGCCGCTCAAGGCGGAGTCGTGCGCGGGCGTGGGGCCGCCCGCCGCCAGCACCACGTCGTAGCGTTCGTTGGCGTCCGCGCAGCGCAGGTCGGGCAGCATGCGTGATCCGTTGGACAGGCGCACCGGCCCGTCCTGCGGGGACACCAGCAGCAGGCGGTAGCCAGCGCCTTCGCCGAGCATCGCGGTGGCAGCCGAAAACACATCCATGGGGCCGGCCAGGTCCAGCGCCGCCGCGTCCGGGCCGAAGGCGAGGGCGACGCTGCGCGGCGCGAGCATCAGGCCGCGCTCCAGGCGGTGGCGCGAACGGGCTTGCGTTTGGCCGGATCTGCCTGTGCCGCGGCGTTGTCGCCGGCGGGCGCCGACACTATAAAAACAGGGCGAAAACGCATAGACACTTTATCGAGGCTGTAATGAAGATCGTATGTTTCATGTACCCGGGTTTCACGGCGCTGGACCTGGTGGGACCTGTCACCGCCTGGGGCGCCATGCCGGACGTCGCGTTCGAGTTCGTGGCGTCCGCCAAGGGCGACGTGCTCACCGATTCCGGGCTGACGCTGCGCGCCACGCATGACTTTACCGACTTTTCCACCGCGCCCGACGTGCTGCTGGTGCCGGGCGGCGCGCTGCCGACGTTCGAGGCGCTGCAGGACGACGCCTTGCTGGACGCCATCGCGCGGGCGGGCGAGGGCGCGGCCTGGGTGACCAGCGTCTGCACCGGCGCGCTGCTGCTGGGCGCGGCGGGACTGCTGCGTGGCTACCGTTCGGCCAGCCATTGGACCGCGCGTCACTACCTGGACCAGTTCGGCGCGATACCCGACGCGGCCCGCGTCGTCATCGATCGCAACCGAGCCAGCGGCGGCGGCGTCACCGCCGGCATCGACTTCGGCCTGTCGATGATCCGGCACTGGCGCGGCGAAGAGACATCGAAGCTGATCGAGCTGGTGCTGGAATACGCGCCCGAGCCGCCCAACGCCTGCGGCCGCCCCGAACTGGCCGACGCCGCCACGCTGGCGCAGGCGCGCGCGCTAACCGGGCCGATGATGCCGGCGGAGCTGGTGCGGGCGGCGGCGCGGCGGCGTGGTTTCGTGGCGGGTTGAACCGGCTGCCGGCGCCAGGCCGGCGGCGCGCGGCCCGGCGGTTGCCGCGAGCGCGATGCCGCCTTCGATTTGATATTCAAACCTTCCGGATCCGGGTTTTCCCGGTTCCTCCCATTTTCTCAAATTTGTATGATGACCCGATAACTTAAACCCAAAGAGACACGCTGTCGTGGCGCCTCGTCCGGGCCGCGCTGGCGGCCGGCCGGGTGTCTGCCCGGCGCAAGGCCATGACCGAAGACACCCGCCCCGAATCCCGCATTCGCGAAGAAATCTGCACCGTCGGCGCCAGCCTGTACAACCGTGGCTATACCGTGGGCGCGGCCGGCAACATCAGCGCGCGCCTGGACGACGGCTGGCTGATCACGCCCACCGACGCCTGCCTGGGCCGGCTCGATCCCGCCGCGCTGTCCAAGGTCGATCCCGCCGGCAACTGGGTGTCCGGCGCCAAGCCCTCCAAGACCCTGGCGCTGCACCAGGGCATCTACCGCGCCAATCCCGAGGCGCGCGGCATCGTGCACACGCATTCCACCCATCTGGTGGCGCTGACGCTGGCTGGCGTCTGGCGTCCGGACGAAGTCCTGCCGCCGATCACGCCCTACCAGGTCATGAAGGTCGGGCGCATTCCGCTGATCGCTTATCGCCGTCCCGGTGATCCCCAGGTCGCCGCCGAGGTGGCGGCGCTGGCTGCCCAGGTGCGTGGCGCGCTGTTCGAGCGGCTGGGGCCGGTGGTCTGGGAGCGCTCCGTGGCGCATGCCGCCTACGCGCTCGAAGAACTCGAGGAAACCGCGCGCCTGTGGCTGATGAGCCAGCCGCGTCCCGAGCCGCTGGACGCCGCCGCGCTGGAGGAACTGCGCGCCGCGTTCGGCGCCCGCTGGTGATTTTTCCCGACCACCAAGCCCGCCGGCCGTGAGCAAGCGGACCGGCGCGGCGCAAGACCCTGGAGACAACGATGACCCGGATGGACATGGCCGTGGAGACGGCCGCCGGCAGCACCCCGCAGGATCCCGATGCCCGCGCCACCGCGCGCGCCTACGCCAAGGTGTTCTGGCGCCTGGTGCCTTTCCTGATGCTCTGCTACGTGATCGCCTACCTGGACCGCGTCAACGTCGGCTTCGCCAAGCTGCAGATGTCGCAGGACCTGGGCTTCAGCGAAGCGGTGTTTGGCCTGGGGGCGGGCGTGTTCTTCCTGGGCTATTTCCTGTTCGAGGTGCCCAGCAATCTGCTCATGCATCGTATCGGCGCGCGCATCTGGATCGCGCGCATCATGATCACCTGGGGCATCCTGTCCGCCCTGTTCATGTTCGTGGAGACGCCCACCGGCTTCTACGTGCTGCGCTTCCTGTTGGGGCTGGCCGAGGCGGGCTTCTATCCGGGCGTGATCCTGTACCTGACCTACTGGTATCCGGCGCAGCGCCGCGCCAAGATCATCGCGCTGTTCATGTCCGCGATTCCCGTGGCCGGCATCTTCGGCAATCCGCTGTCGGGCTGGATCATGGAAGCCTTCCATGGCGCGCACGGCCTGCAGGGCTGGCAGTGGATGTTCCTGATCGAGGCGCTGCCGGCCATCCTCATCGGCATCGTCACCGTCATGTACCTGGATAACGGCATCGACCGCGCCAAGTGGCTCAGCGACGAGGAAAAGCGGCTGCTGACGCGCGAGATCGAGGCCGACCAGAAGCAGGCCGGCGCGCAGCGCCATTCGCTGCGCGAAGTCTTCGCCGACAAGCGCGTCTGGTGGATGTGCCTGATCTACTTCACTTTCGTGGCCGGCCAGTACGGGCTGACCTTCTGGATGCCCACGCTGGTCAAGTCCACCGGTGTGAGCGGCGCGTTCAAGATCGGGCTGCTCAGCGCCATCCCCTTCCTGTGCGCCATCGTGGTCATGAACCTGCTGGGCCACAGCGCCGACCGCCGCCGCGAGCGCCGCTGGCACCTGATCGTGCCGGCCCTGGCGGGCGCCATCGGTTTCGCCGCCACGGCCTCGTTCGCCGACAACACCGCGATGTCGCTGCTGTTCCTGTCGCTGGCCGCGGCTGGCGTGCTGACCTGCGCGCCGCTGTTCTGGTCGCTGCCCACCGCCTTCCTGTCGGGCACAGCCGCCGCCGCCGGCATCGCCATCGTCAACTCCGTGGGCAACCTCGCGGGCTTCGTCAGCCCCTACATGGTCGGCTACCTGAAGGACCTGACCCAGTCGACGCAGTCCGGCATGTACGTGCTGGCTGCGCTGCTGGTGCTGGGCGCCGTCGCCGTGTGGCTGACGCCGGCCCGGATGGTGAACCGTTAGCTTTATACAGAAAAGGAATCGCCGTGCCGCGCCTGGCTGCAAACCTCAGCATGATGTACACCGAACATCCCTTCCTGGAACGCTTCGCCGCGGCCGCTCGCGATGGCTTCCGGGCGGTGGAGTTCCTGTTCCCCTACGAGCATCCCGCCGCCGAGATCCGTGCGCGGCTGGACGCGCATGGCCTCGCGCAGGCGCTGTTCAACGCGCCGCCCGGCGACTGGCAGGCCGGCGAGCGCGGTATCGCCTCGCTGCCCGGTCGGCAGGACGAGTTCCGGCGCGGGCTGGACCAGGCGCTGGAATACGCCGCGCGGCTGGGCAACCGCAGCCTGCACGTGATGGCGGGGCTGATCGCGCCCGGCCAGGACCGGGCCGCGCATCGCGCCGCGTACCTGGAGAACCTGGATTACGCCGCGCGTCTCGCGGCCGGCGCCGGCATCACTATCGTCATCGAACCCATCAATCCACGCGATATGCCCGGTTTCTTCCTGACGCGCCAGGACGAGGCCCAGGCCGTCCGAGCCGTGCTGGACGCGGCCAACCTGAAGGTGCAGTTCGACTGCTATCACTGCCAGATCGTCGAAGGCGATCTGACGATGAAACTGCGCCGCGACATGGCCGGCATCGGCCATATCCAGATCGCGGGCGTGCCGGACCGGCACGAACCCGACCTGGGCGAGCTGAACTACCCCTACCTGTTCGAGCAGATCGACGCGCTGGGCTACGACGGCTGGATCGGCTGCGAGTACCGGCCCCGCGCGGGCACATCGGCCGGCCTGGGCTGGGCGCGGCCCTATCTGAACCGGGGCGCCTGATCCGGCGCGCCATGCACCCCTGAATCCGCTACGAGGCACACAGCCATGAAGATACTCATCACCGGCGGCGCCGGTTTCCTGGGCCAGCGGCTGGCGCGCAAGCTGCTGGCGCAAGGCGTGCTGACGTTGGACGGCGCGGCCGAGCCGATCTCGCGCATCGATCTGCTGGACGTGGTCGCCGCCGATACGCACGGCGATCCGCGCGCGCATGCGCAGGTGGGCGATATTTCCGACCCGGCCGTGCTGCGTCAGGCGATGGACGCCGACACGCGCGTCGTGTTCCATCTGGCCGCCATCGTCAGCGGGCAGGCCGAGGCCGACTTCGACCTGGGCATGCGCATCAACCTGGATGCCTCGCGCGCGCTGCTCGAAACCTGCCGCGCGCTGGGACACCGGCCGCGCGTGATCTTCACCAGCTCCGTCGCGGTGTACGGCGGAGACCTGCCCGAGATCGTGCGCGACGATACCGCGCTGAATCCGCAATCGTCCTACGGTACGCAGAAGGCCATCGCCGAGCTGCTGCTGGCCGACTACACGCGGCGCGGTTTCGTCGACGGCCGGGTGCTGCGCCTGCCCACCATCAGCGTGCGGCCGGGCAAGCCCAACGCCGCCGCCTCGTCCTTCGCCAGCGGCATGATCCGCGAGCCGCTGAACGGAGAGGATGCCGTGTGCCCGGTGCGTCCCGGCACGCGGCTGTGGCTGCTGTCGCCGCGCGGCGCGATCGCGGCGCTGGTGGCGGGCTGCGAGCTGGACGCGGCGCGGCTGGACAGCCGCGCGCCCATCAACCTGCCCGGCGTCTGCGTGACGGCCCAAGACATGGCGCGGGCGCTGCGCGAGGTGGCGGGCGACACGGTCGCGGACCGCATCCACTGGGAGCCGGACGCGCGCGTCGAGCGCATCGTCGGCAGCTGGCCGGGCCGCTGGGACACGTCCCGGGCCGAACGGCTGGGGCTGTCAGGCGACGGCAGCTTCGCCGACATCATCCGGGCCTACATCGACGACGACCTGCCGCGCTGAGCGCGCCCGGCCGCCCATCATCGCAACTCATCGCCGTCACTCTCTTCACACCATGAACAGCACAACTTCTTCTTCCAACTCGACCGGCCGCCGCGTCGGCGTGGTCGGCCTGGGCGCGATGGGCTCGGGCATCGCCCGCAGCCTGCGCCGCGCCGGCCTGACCGTGCACGTGTACGACGTGCGCGCCGAGGCCGCCGCCGCCTTCGCCGCCGAGGGCGGCGTGGCCTGCGCCACGCTGGCCGAGATGGCGCGGGCCTGCGATGTGATCGTCAGCGTGGTGGTCAACGCGCAGCAGACCGAGGCCGTATTGTTCGGCGACGGCGGGCTGGCCGGCGAATTGCAACCCGGCTCGGTGTTCGTCATGTGCTCCACCGTGGATCCGAACTGGTCCGTGGCGCTGGAGGCCCGGCTGCAGGCGCTGGGCCTGCACTATCTGGACGCGCCGATCTCAGGCGGCGCGGCCAAGGCCGCCGCCGGCCAGATGACCATGATGACGGCCGGCAGCGCCGCCGCCTACGCGGCTTGTGAAGGCGTGCTGGAAGCGATGGCCGGCAAGGTCTACCGGCTGGGCGACCGCGCCGGCGCGGGCAGCAAGGTCAAGATCATCAACCAGCTGCTGGCCGGCGTGCACATCGCCGCGGCCGCCGAGGCCATGGCGCTGGGCCTGCGCGAGGGCGTGGACGCCGATGCACTGTACGAAGTGATCACGCACAGCGCCGGCAACAGCTGGATGTTCGAGAACCGCATGGCGCACGTGCTGGCCGGCGACTATGCGCCGCTGTCGGCGGTGGACATCTTTGTCAAGGATCTGGGGCTGGTGCTGGACACGGCCCGTCACAGCAAATTCCCGCTGCCGCTGGCGTCCACCGCGCACCAGATGTTCATGCAGGCGTCCACCGCCGGCCATGGCCGCGAGGACGACAGCGCGGTCATCAAGATCTTCCCGGGCATCCGCCTGCCGGAGGCGAAATGAGCATCAAGCTGGGCTGCATCGCCGACGACTTCACCGGCGCCACCGATCTGGCCAACAATTTGGTGCGCGCCGGCATGCGCGCCGTGCAGACCATCGGCGTGCCGGGCGGCCCGCTGCGCGCGGATGCCGACGCGGTAGTGGTCGCGCTCAAGACGCGCAGCCTGCCCGCCGACGAGGCGGTCGCGCACTCGCTGGCGGCGCTGGCATGGCTGCGGGCGCAGGGCGCGGAGCAGATCTACTTCAAGTACTGCTCCACCTTCGACAGCACGCCGCAGGGCAATATCGGCCCGGTGACGGATGCGCTGATGGCCCGGCTGGGCACGGACTTCACCATTGCCACGCCGGCCTTTCCGGACAACAAGCGCACGGTGTTCAAGGGCTATCTGTTCGTGGGCGACGTGCTGCTGAACGAGTCGGGCATGCAGCATCATCCGCTCACGCCCATGACGGATCCGAACCTGCTGCGCGTGCTGGCGGCGCAGACGCGGCGCAAGGTCGGCCTGATCGACCATGCCGTGGTGGCGCGCGGCAGCGCCGCCATCCGCGAGCGCATCGCCGCGCTGCGCGCCGAGGGCGTGGAGATCGCCATCGTCGATGCCGTGTCCAACGACGACCTGCTGGCTCTGGGACCGGCGCTGAAGGGCATGCCCCTGGTGACGGCGGGTTCGGGCGTGGCGATTGGCCTGCCGGCGAACTGGGCCCTGACGCCGGGCGCGGCCACGGCGCCGGCGCGCGCGGCCGGCGCGCAGGCCGTGGTGGCCGGCAGCTGCTCGGCCGCCACCAATGGGCAGGTTGCCGCGTTCATCGCCAGCGGCCGTCCGGCGCTGGCGCTGGATCCCCTGCGCATCGCCGCTGGCGAGGACGTGGCGGGCGAGGCGTTGGCGTGGGCGCGGCCCTTGCTGGCCTCGGGACCGGTGTTGCTCTATTCCACGGCCGCGCCGGACAGCGTCCGGCAGACGCAGGGCGCGCTGGGCGCGGAACGGGCCGGCGCGCTGATCGAGGCCGAGATCGCCCGCATCGCGCGCGGTCTGATCGAACTCGGCGTGCGCCAGCTCATCGTGGCCGGCGGCGAGACCTCGGGCGCGGTGGTGCAGGCGCTGGGACTGGAGCAGATCGCCATCGGCGAGCAGATCGATCCGGGCGTGCCCTGGTGTTCGGGCCGCGCGGCGGCGGTCGATGCCGACATCAGCATCGCGCTGAAGTCCGGCAATTTCGGCGCCGCGGATTTCTTCCTGAAGGCGTTCGCGCAAGGTTGATGCCGGCGCTGCTGGCGACGGCGCGCCCGCGCGTTTGAGCGTGGGCGGATGACGTGGCCTCTTGCGGCAATCGTCGCCGCGCCGTTCAGCGGTGCGCCAGGCTCAGTCGCTTGGCGGCGTTGACCATGTGCACGCGGGCCGCTTCGCGCGCGCCTTCCACGTCCTGGCCGCGTATGGCCTCGACGATGGCGGCGTGTTCCTGCAGCACGGCGCGCATCTGGTCGGCGTGGCGCGCCTCGTTGCCGCGTGTGATGCGGGTGGCGGCGACCAGGAACTGGCTGACGAAGGTGAGCGTGGTGAGGAAGTACGGGTTGCCCGTGGCGTGCGCGATGCTGCGGTGAAAGGCCACGTCTTCCTGGACGCCGTCGCCGCCGGCGGCCACGGCCTCGGAGATCGCGGCCAGCGCCGCGTCGATGGCGGCCATGTCGCGCTTCTTGCGCCGCGCCGCGGCCTGCGCGGCGATCTCCGTCTCCAGCGCGCGGCGCAATTCCACAATATGCAGCACGGCATCCAGCGAGCGCAGCTCGGCGGCGTCGATGCGCAGCGCGCGGTTGCCGGTGGCGCCGGTGACGAATACGCCGCTGCCCTGGCGCGCCTCGACGATGCCGTCCTGGCGCAGCCGCGACACCGCTTCGCGAATCACGGTGCGGCTGACGCCGAACTGTTCGGCCAGCGCGGTTTCGGTGGGCAGCTTGTCGCCGGGCTGCGCGCGGCCTTCCTGGATTTCGGCGAGCAGGCGCTTGGTGACCGTGTCGGTCAGGGTGGGCGGCGAGGAGAGTTTGGGGAACGACATGGGTCGCGGCGGCAGGGGTGGGCGGATCCGCGCCGTCCGTCTGGCAGGCGGGGGCGTCCGGGCTACGCGCAATGATAACCGCAGGGGCGCGTGCGCTTGCCCGGCGCGGGGCGGCTCAGTCCGAGGCGGCGCGGGGCGTGCTGGCGGCCGGCAGACGCGACGCCAGGAATTGCAGGAAGCTCTGGTCCGCGCGGCTGGCGCCGGCCTGTTCGTGGCGCACCAGGTAGACCGGCAGCGTCACGGGTTCCAGCGGCAACGCCGCCAGGGCGGGATCGGCCTCGGCGTAGCGGCGCGGGAGGGCGCCGATGCCGGCGCCGGCGCGCACCAGCGCGGCGACGGCGTCGCAGTCCAGGCCCTCGGCCACGGTGGCGCCTTCCAGTCCGCAGCGGATCCGGTGCACGGCCAGCGCGGCCAGCGGCGCGCCGGTCTGTTCGTCTTCGTAGCCGATCACGGGCGCGCCGCGCAGTTCGCCGGACGGCGCGCCGGCGGCGGCGTAGTGCAGCATGTCCTGCTCGAACAGCGGCGCACGGCTGAGGGTCGGGCGCGCGTCGGACGCGGACACGACGCCCAGCGCGGCGTTCTTCTGCGCCAGCAGGCTGAGGATGTCGCCGCAGGTGCCGCGCTTGATGCGGAAGCGGACCAGCGGATACTCCTGACGGTAGGCGGCGATCAGGGCCGGCAGTTCGGGCCAGTGCACATGGCCGCTCAGGTGCAGGGTGACGATGCCTTGCACGGCGCTATGGGCCGCGTCCAGCGCGTCGGGCAGCGCGGTGACCAGGCGGTAGATGTCGGCGCAGTGCCGGTACAGCACCTCGCCGGCGGCGGTGGGCTGGAAGGACGCCGCGCCGCCGCGTTCGATCAGCCGGCGGTCCAGCCGCTCTTCCAGGCGGCGCAGGGCCGCGCTGACCGAGGGCTGCGTCACCGACAGCCGGTGGGCGGCCAGCGTGATGCTGCGTTCCTGCACGATCACCATGAAGGTGCGCAGCAGGTTCCAGTCGAGCTGGTTGGCGAACTTGTCCACGAGAGCGGTCATGCCGGGCGACTCATATCAGTGTGCTGTTTTACCATCTTGCCGGCCGTCAGGAGCGTGTCAGCGCGGCCCGCTCAGGCCGGCGCGTACAGATGGCAGCGCACCTCGCGCGCCGCGCCGTCGCGGTACAGCCCCGGCTGCGTCGCGTCGCAGCGGCCGGCGATGGCCTGCAGGCAGCGCGAGGCGAAGGCACAGCCGCGCGGCAGGTCGATGGGCGAGGGGATGTCGCCCTGCAGCACGATGCGGCGCTCCGGCTGGCGCGCCTCGGGCACCGGGATCGCGTCGATCAGCGCCTGCGCATAAGGGTGGCGGGGCTGGGCGAAGACCGCCTCGGTGGGGCCTTGCTCGACGATGCGGCCCAGGTACATCACCGCCACGCGCGGGCACAGCGCGCGGATCACCGCCAGGTTGTGCGAGATGAACAGATAGGACAGCTGGAAGCGCTCCTGCAAATCCTTGAGAAAGCCCAGGATCTGCGCCTGCACCGATACATCCAGCGCCGAGGTGGGTTCGTCCAGAACCAGCAGCCTGGGCTTGAGCGCGATGGCGCGGGCGATGCACACGCGCTGCTTCTGGCCCCCGGACAGTTCGTGCGGATAGCGGCTGAGGAATTGCGCCGGCAGGCCCACCATCTCCATCAGCTCGGCCGCGTGCGCGCGCAGCCTGGCGCCGCGCAGATCGGTATGCAGGATCAGCGGCTCGGACACGCTGCGCAGGATGGTCATGCGCGGGTTCAGCGCCGAATGCGGATCCTGGTAGATGAACTGGATCGAGCGGCGCAGCGCGCGCAGCTCGGCGGGCGGCAGCCGGGTGATGTCGCGGCCTTCGAACATGACCTTTCCGCGCGTCGGGTCCAGCGCCCGCGCGCACAGCCGGCCCAGCGTGGACTTGCCGCAGCCGGACTCGCCCACCAGGCCCAGCGCCTCGCCGGGCGCGATGGCCAGGTCGACCTCGTTGACCGCGTGCAGCTTGCGGCCGTCGTTCATCGCGAACTCGCGCGATACGGATTGCAGCTCAAGCAGCATGGACGCGGCCTCCGGCGGTGGCCGAGGCCGGCGTCAGCAGCAGACAGGCGGCGCCGTGGCCCGGCGCCAGTTCCACGGTGGGCGGGCGCTTGACGGCACAGGCCGCGGCGGCGGACGGACAGCGCGCCTGGAAGCGGCATCCGGCGGGCGGATGCAGCAGGTTGGGCACGGATCCGGGGATGCCCACCGGCATCTGCGCGGGCCGGCGCGGGTGCGGCACCGAGGCCAGCAGGCCGCGCGTGTAGGGATGGCGCGGCGCGTCGAACAGCGCCTGCACCGGCGCGGTCTCGACCACCGTGCCGGCGTACATCACGGCGACGCGGTCGCAGACGCGCGAGATCACGCCCAGGTCGTGCGAGATCAGCAGGATGGCCAGGCCCAGGTCGCGGCGCAGCTCGTCGAGCAGGTCCAGGATCTGCGCCTGGATGGTGACGTCCAGCGCCGTGGTGGGCTCGTCGGCGATCAGCAGCGACGGCGAGCCGGCCAGCGCCATGGCGATCAGCACGCGCTGGCGCTGGCCGCCGGACAGCTGGTGCGGATAGCGCGTCAATTGCGTGTCGGGATTGGGCAGGTGCACGCGGGCCAGCATCTCGGTGGCATGGGCGCGGCGCTGGCGCGCGTCGCGGCGTTGTCCGCGCGGCTTGCCGGCGTCGTGCGCGGCGATCACCGCCGACATCTGGTCGCCGATGGTGAACAGCGGATTCAGGTAGGTCGTGGGATCCTGGAAGATCATCGCGATCTCCACGCCACGGATGCGGCGCATGGCGGCTTCATCCAGGCCCAGCAGGCTGCGGCCGCGATAGCGCAGGTCGCCGCCCGCCACGCGCGCCGGCGGGCTGGGCATCAGCCCGAGCACGCTCTTGGCCGTGACCGACTTGCCGCAGCCGGTTTCGCCCACGATCCCCAGGGCTTCGCCCGGCGCCACGCTGAGCGTGACGCCGTCCAGCGCCTGGTAGCAACCGTCGAAGGTATCGAAGTGCAGCTTGAAATCGTCGAATTCGAGCAAAGGTGCGTTCATGTCAGTCGTTCCGCCGCGCTTCCGGCGCTTCGGGGGAAGCCTCAGCCTCGTTGTTTGGGGTCGAGCACGTCGCGCAGCCCGTCGCCGATCAGGTTGAATCCCAGCACCGTCAGGTAGATGGCCAGGCCGGGAAAGGCCGAGTACCACCACCATTGCGGCAGGTAGTTGCGGCCCACGGAGATCATCGCGCCCCATTCCGGCGCGGGCGGCTGCGCGCCCAGGCCCAGGAAGCCCAGGCTGGCGGCGCTGAGGATGGCCATGCCCATGTCCATCGAGGCCTTGATGACGATGGGCGAGACGCAGTTGGGCAGGATGTGGACGAACACGATGCGCAGCGGGCCGGCGCCCATCATGCGGGCCGCGTCGATATAGACCTCGCCCTTGAGCGACAGCGTCTTGGCCTGCACCAGCCGCACGTAGCCCGGCCACCAGACCAGCGACAGCGCGATCATGGCGTTGAGGATGCCGGGCCCCAGCGCGCCGACGATGGCGATGGCCAGCACCAGTCCGGGCACCGACAGGAAGATGTCGGTGACGCGCATGATGCATTCCTGCACGCGGCCGCCGAAGTAGCCGGCGATCACGCCCAGCGGCACGCCGATCAGCGCGGCGATCACGGTGATGGTCAGGCCGATTTGCAACGAGGTGCGCGCGCCCAGGATCACGCGCGAGAACACATCGTTGCCCATCTCGTCGGTGCCGAACCAGTGCGCCGAACTGGGCGGAAGCAGCTTCTGCGCCAGCTTGACGCTGCCGGCGGCGTCTTCGGGATAGGGCGCCAGCCAGGGCGCGAACAGCGCCACCAGCAGGAAGCCGACGACGATGACCAGGCCCAGCATGGCGGACTTGTTGCGCGCGAAGGTGCTGGCATACAGCCGCAGCTGGCGGCCCAGGCCGTGCCGCGCATCCTGGGAGGTGGGTAGGGCGGTGGTGGACATGGTGCTCAACCCTGCTGCCGGACGCGCGGGTCCAGCAGGCCGTAGATGATGTCGATGACGAAGTTGATGAGCATGAAGCTCACGCCCAGCACCAGCGTCACGCCCATGATGGGCTGGAAGTCGGAATTCATGGTGGCCTGCACCGCGTACAGGCCGATGCCGGGCCAGTCGAACACCGATTCGATCAGCACCGTGCCGCCCAGCATCCAGCCGAAGCGCAGGCCGATCATGGCCAGCGTGGGCAGCATGGCGTTGCGTAGCGCGTACTTGGCGATCACGCGCCAGGGCGCCACGCCGTGCGCGCGCGCCGCGACGATGTAGTCCTGGCGCAGCACTTCCAGCATCTCGGCGCGGTTGACGCGGATGATGGAGGCCAGCGCCGGAAACGACAGCGCCAGCGCCGGCAGCAGCATGTAGGACAGCGCCGACAGGAAGGTGTCGACGTCGCCGTGCAGCAGGCTGTCGATGGTGTAGAAGCCGGTGATGGTGTCCGGCGGAAAGGCCAGCATGTCGAGCCGGCCGCCCAGCGGCAGCCATTCCAGGTGCTGGGCGAAGGCGTATTTCAGCAGCAGGCCCAGCGAGAACATCGGGAAGGCCACGCCGGACGTGGACAGCAGGCGGATCAGGTGATCGGGCCAGCGGTTCTGCGTGGCGGCGGCCAGCGTGCCCAGCGCCACGCCGCCGACGATGGAAAGCAGGATGGCGAAGCACACCAGCTCCAACGTCGCGGGGAAATAGCGCAGCAGGTCCTGGAACACCGGCCGGGTGGTGGTGATGGAGCGTCCCAGGTCGCCCTGCACGACGCCGGCGAGATAGCCGCCGAACTGCGCCACCACCGGCTTGTCCATGCCGTACTCGGCGCGCAGCGTCTGGACCATGGCCTCGGTGGCGTTCGGGCCGGCGGCCAGCCGGGCAGGATCGCCCGGCGCCACGTGCGAGATGGTGAAGGTGATGGCCAGCAGGCCCGCCACCATCAGCAGCATGAAGGCCGAGCGTTTGACGATGAAGCGCAGCATGGGGCGTGACGGTCCTAGCGGCCAATGTACAGCGGGTACAGGTCGAACTCGCTGGCCATGCGGATGGGCGAGTCCACCAAGCCCTGCACGTAGTCGCGCGTGGCCGTGTTGCGGTCGCGGATCATGCCGAAGATCTCGGGCTGGTCCGCCACGATGCGGCGCTGGATCTCTTCATACAGCGGCTGGCGGTCGGACCAGGCCGGCAGCGTGCGTGCGCGGTCGATCAGCGAGAACAGTTCCGGGTCGTCCAGGAAATGCGTGGCGTAGTACTGGCCCCAGGAACCCTTGTGATACATGTAGGCCACCGGGTCCGGATCGATCGACATGGTGGTGCTGAAGGACGCGAATATGTCGGGCGAGGTCTCGGCCTTGGCGCCGCGCGCCACCATGTTGGGCCAGGTCAGCGGCACCATGCGGATCGTGATGTTCAGCGGCTTGAGATTGTCGATCAGCAACAGGCCCATCTGGCGCTCTTCCTCCAGCCCCTGCACGTAGACGTATTCCAGCTCGATGCCGCCTTGCGGCCACTTGGACTTGGCCAGGTATGCGCGGGCCTTGTCCATGTCGCGGCGCGGCATGTCGGGCACGGCCACATGGCCCTTGACCGACGGCGGGAAGGGACTGTCCATCAGCCGCGCGCGGCCGTTGTAGATCTTCAGCAAGGAGTCGTAATCGAAGGCGTAGGCCAGGGCGCGGCGCAGGTTCAGGTCTGACATGTACTTGCCCTGCGTATTGAATTTCAGACCGAATCCGCCCATGCCGGTGCCGGCCTTGCGGCCGATCTTCACGCCCTTGACCGATTCGAGCTGGTCCAGGTCCTCGGGCGACAGGCTGCCGGCGATGTCGATCTCGCCGCGCGCCAGCGCCGCGCGGCGGCTGGAGTTCTCGGTGATGACGCGGTAGATGATGCCGCCCAGGCGCGCCTTCTCGGGCTGCGGCCAGCCCTTCCAGTAGCCGTCCCAGGCTTCCAGCTCGTACAGGGAATTGGGTTCGACGCGCTTGACGCGGTAAGGGCCGGAGCCGGCGGTGTGATCGGTCAGCCATTGCTGGCCATAGTCGCCATTGTGCTCGTTGGCCATGGCCTGCTTGACGTTGACCACGTACCACCAGGGCAGCAGGCTGAGGAAGGCCGCGTAGGGGCGGCTGAGCGTGAAGCGCAGCGTCTGCGGGTCTTCGACGCTGATGTTCTCGGGCTTGAGGAAATCGGTGTACATCCAGGCCGGGCCCTTGTTCAGCTTGAGCGTGCGCTCGAACGAGGCCTTGACCGCGGCGGCGTCCACCGGATCGCCGTTCTGGAATTTCGCGCGCGGGTCCAGCTTGAAGGTCCAGACGGTGGCGTCGTCGTTGACGGTCCAGGACGTGGCCAGCCAGGGCTTGAGCTCGACGGGGTCGCCCTCGTACTTGAGCAGCGCGTCGTAGGTGGCCTGCTGGATGGTGCGGATCGAGAAGTCGTACTTCTGCGCAGGGTCCATCACCGACACGGCCTGCTGGCCGCCGATGACCAGGATGCGCTTGCCGTTGGCGGTCTCGAACGCATGCGAGGCGAGCGGCGCGCAGGCGATGGCCGCCGCCAGCAGGAAGTTGCTCAGACGATGCCGCATTGGTGTTTCCCCTTGTATGTCGCGTGCCGGACGCTGCCGGAGTCTGTACGCCGATATTTGCAGATGGACCCGGCGGCGGCAAATAAATACGAAGAATGCGGCGCATAGGCGCAGCGCATGCCGCCGCATGATTTGGGTTTATGCGAGGCATGCACAGATTCAATTTGCCCGGGCTTGGAAGCGCGCAGTAATGTTTGGCCACCTTCCCGGTTCACCAGAGACTTCATCGAACCATGCTATCTGTAGTCGCAAGCACGCAAACCGGAACGCGCGTCGTGTCCGCCGAAGAGATGGAAGCCCTGGCCGTGGGCGCCTGGATACTGGGCACCGGCGGCGGCGGCGATCCGTACCAGAAACTGCTCAACATGCGCCAGCTCTACAAGAAGGGCTATCGCGCCTCGCTGCTGGATCCCATGTACCTGAACGAGGACGACCGCGTGGCGGTGGTGTCGGGCATGGGCGCGCCGCTGGTCGGCCAGGAACGGCTGGCCGATCCGCATTTCGCGGTCAAGCCGGTGCGCATGATGGAGGAATACTGCGGCCAGCGCTTCCGCGCCATCATGGCGCTGGAAATCGGCGGCGGCAACGGCCTGCAACCCTTCATGGTGGCCGCGCTGATGGGCCTGCCGGTGGTGGACGCCGACAGCATGGGCCGCGCCTATCCCGAGGCCCAGATGACCAGCTTCGCCGTGCGCGGCCTGCCCATGTATCCGCTGGCCGTGGCCGACATCCGCGACAACGAGGTCATCGTCACGCGCGCCGCGTCGGCCACCTGGGTCGAGCGCCTGAGCCGCAAGGTGGTGGTCGAGATGGGCTCCACCGCCGCCACCTGCAAGACCCCGCGCAGCGGCGCCGAGGTCAAGGAACACGGCATCCTCTACACAGTCAGCAAGGCCATCCGGCTGGGCGAGGTGGTGCTGCGCGCGCGGCGCCAGCACGACGACGTGATCGACGCGGTGCTGCAGGAATCCGGCGGCAAGCGCATGTTCAGCGGCAAGGTCGTGGACGTGGAACGCCGCACCACGGCGGGCTTCCTGCGCGGCCGCGCCGTGCTCGAAGGATTGGGCGAGGATCGCGGTTCGCGCTACACGCTGCATTTCCAGAACGAGTTCTCGGTGGGCGAGCGCGACGGCGTGCCCGAGGTCATGACGCCGGACCTGATCTGCGTGCTGGACTCGGTCAGCGGCGACGGCATCGGCACCGACGTGCTGCGCTTCGGCCAGCGTGTCAGCGTGCTGGCCTTGCCCGCGCCCCAGGTATTCACCAGCGAACGCGGCCTCGAACTGGTCGGCCCGCGCGCGTTTGGATTCGACATCGACTATCGCACCGTCTTCGCGTGAAGCAATCGCTATGAAACACATTGGCATCGACGTAGGCGGCACCAACACGGACGCCGTATTCGTGCAGGACAACCAGGTCCTCGGGGCGGTCAAGTCGCCCACCACTTCCGACGTGACCACTGGCGTGCGGCGCGCGCTGGCGGCGCTGATCCAGGCCTGCCCGCAGGCCGCGGCGCCCGAGGCGGTGATGATCGGCACGACCCATTTCACCAACGCGGTGGTGCAGCGCCGCGATCTGGAGCCCGCCGCCGCGCTGCGCGTGTGCCTGCCGGCCGCGGCCTCGCTGCTGCCGTTCTGCGACTGGCCCGAGGACCTGGCGCAGAAGGTCAACGGCGGCACCTATCTGGTGCAGGGCGGCCATGAGTTCGACGGCCGCGAGCTGATGCCGCTGGACGAACGCGCGGTGCGCGACGCCGCCCGCGCCATCCGCGCCTCGGGCGTGTCGACCGTGGCGATCAGCGGCGTGTTCTCGCCGCTGATCGGCGACGCCGAGTTGCGTGCCGGCGAGATCCTGAAGCAGGAGCATCCGGACTGCCGCATCACTTATTCGCACCAGCTCGGCCGCATCGGCCTTTTGGGCCGCGAGAACGTCGCGCTGCTGAACGCCACGCTGATCGACCTGGCGCACAAGACCACCGACGCCTTCGTGCAGGCGCTGGCCGACAGCGGCATCGACGCGCCGCTGTTCCTGACGCAGAACGACGGCACCGTGACGCTGGCCGAGAACGCGCGCGACTTCCCGGTGCATTCCTTCGCGTCGGGGCCGACCAACTCCATGCGCGGCGCGGTGTTCCTGGCCAAGATCAATGACGCGGTGGTCTGCGACGTGGGCGGCACCACCGCCGACGTGGGCTGCGTGCAGAACGGCTTCCCCCGGCAGGCCAACAACATGGTCGAGGTGGGCGGCGTGCGCACGGCCTTCCGCATGCCGGATCTGCTGTCCATCGGCGTGGGCGGCGGTACGCTGGTGAACCCGGATACCCTGCAGATCGGGCCGGTCAGCGTGGGCCACCGGCTGCTGCAGGAGGCGCTGGTGTTCGGCGGCAATCAGCTGACCTGCACCGACATCGCGGTGGCGGCGGGCCTGGCCGACATCGGCGACCGCTCGCGCGTGGCGCACCTGAGCGCGGCCACGGTGCAAGGGGCGCTGGCGCGCATCCACGAAGCCATCGCCGAAGCCAGCGACCGCATGAAGAGCGATGCGCGCGACGTGCCGCTGATCGCGGTCGGCGGCGGCTCGGTGCTGATTCCCGATCGCGTGGCGGGCTTCTCGGAAGTCGCACGGGTGGCCAATCACGCGGTGGCCAATGCCGTGGGCGCGGCCATCGCGCAGGTGTCGGGCGAGGTCGACCAGATCTTCACCAACCTCGGCCGCGAGGAACTGTTGGAACAGGCGCGCAAGATCGCCGTGGGCCGCGCGGTGGCCGCCGGCGCCGACGCGGATACCGTCACCGTGATCGAGCAGGAGGACATTCCGCTGGCCTACCTGCCGGGCAACGCCGTCCGGGCGCGGGTGCGGGTGGTGGGCGAGATCGCTGGCCGCGCGGGCTGAACAGGGCGGGGCTTGGGCATCGGACGATTGCAGTGCCGGGGCTGTTGCCGGACAGCCTTCGGTTTTTCAGGCCGG